>CAMNAE010000167.1 GCA_946530565.1 uncultured Oscillibacter sp. | reverse complement strand
GGCCTACGGCTACCAGATGGGCGTGAAGCACCACTCCCCGCAGGGCGACATGGACCAGGTGGACCGCGTGCTCTGGCAATTGAAAAACGAGCCCGCCTCGCGCCGGATCCTCACGAATCTCTACAACCACCACGACTTGAGCGAGATGGCACTCTACCCCTGCGCCTACTCGATGACCTTTATGGTCGCGGGGGATAAGCTCAACGCGATCCTGAACCAGCGCTCGCAGGACATGCTCACCGCGAACAACTGGAACGTTTGTCAGTACGCGCTGCTGCTCACGGCGATCGCTCAGGTCTCCGGGCTCGTGCCGGGGGAGCTCGTGCACGTGATCGCGAACTGCCACATCTACGACCGGCACATCCCGCTCGTGCGTGAGCTCATCGCAAACGAGGCCTTCGACGCCCCGAAGCTTTGGGTGGATCCGGAGGTAAAGGACTTCTACGCCTTCACGAAGGACTCCTTCCGCATGGAGAACTACCACTACAGCGCCTTCGACCACAGGATCCCGGTCGCGGTGTGAGATCGGCAAAGAACAGCCCGGATGCTCACGAAATGTGAACATCCGGGCTGGTTTCTATACTGAAAACGTTTTTCAGAAGGTCCCGCGTCTGTGGAAGACCTCGCCGACGGCGGCGCATTTGTCGGCAACGCAGACGATCCAGGCCTCTTTCGAGCGGGGCAGGCGCGTGAGGTTGAGCGGCCACATGTGGCACCAGATGATGTGCTGCACCTGATCGGACGCGCCGAGGAGCTCACGCGCGTTTTCCTGCGCCATCTTCGCGTGCCGCAGCCCGTGGAGACCGTGGGCGTTGTGGGGGTCGTGCGGGTCGTGCCAGTCGTAGAGGGCGAAGTCGTGAAGCATCGCCCCGGGGAGCAGCGCGTCAAGATCGGCGTTCAGGTGGAAGCGCTGGTCGATCGCGTAGCTGAGCGCGGCGACCCGCTCGCAGTGGTCAAAGGTGCTGGTCCTGCCGTGCTGGCGGTAGCGCTTCATCTGCTGGACATGCGGGTCCGCCTTCAGTGCCGAGAGTCTGCGCTCGAGTTTTCTGTGCTGTTTTGCGCTGAGTTTGAACATGCCAAAAAGTCCTCCGTCGGCTGAATGAACAGAAATACACTTGCCTTGCAAACGGAGTATAACACAGGCAGCCCGCAAAGAGTGTGAACAATCGATTAATTTCCGCCGGCGCCGATCAGCCCTCGGCGCTTGGCGCTGATCCCTTATTCCCTCAGCATATCGATATACTCCGGCAGCGCGAGCTCGAACTTCACGCCGTACCAGTGGCTCTCGTCGCCCTGCGTGAGCTCGATGCACTTTACCGTGTAGTCCGCCGCGATGACCGCCGCGTCATAGGCGCTTTTGCCGTGCAGGAGCGCGCCGACAAAGGCCGCGGCGTACACGTCGCCGGTGCCGTGGCAGCCCTTGGCGATCCTGCGGTGCGCATAGTAGCGCGTCTCGCCGCCCGCGCGGACGACGACGCCGGTCGTCTCGGGCGTATAGCCGACGCCGGTCAGAACGATCGTCTTCGCGCCCCGGGCGACAAGTGCGTCCAAAAGCGCGCCGATCCAGGCCTCGTCGTACTGCTCACGGTATTCGATGCCGGCAAGGAAGCAGGCTTCGGTGATATTCGGCAGAATGATGTCGGCCCCGAAGCAGAGCGGGCGCATCGCCGCGACGTAGGCGTCGTCAAAGGCGGGGTAGAGCTTTCCGTTATCCGCCATGGCCGGATCGACGATCTTTAAGCCGCCCTCATCGAGCAGCGTATCGAAGATGTTCTGCACATAGCCGATCTGCTCGGCCGAGCCGAGGTAGCCGGTATAGACCGCGTGGAAGGAGATGTGTTCTTTGCGCCAGTGCGCGGCGATCGCGGGGATGTCAGCCGTGAGATCGCGCACGGTGAAGCCGGTGAAGCCCGCCGTGTGGGTCGAGAGCACTGCTGAGGGGAGAATGGCCGTCTCCATGCCGGCGGCCGAAAGAATGGGCAGCGCCACGGTCAGCGAGCACTGTCCGACGCAGGAGATATCCTGAACGGTCAGAATTTTGTGATACATGCTGATCCCTCCGATGATGAATTGCCGCACAGGCGGCTTGACTTTTGACCTTGCATAGTATACCCTGTATCTGGACTTATGAATAGAACCAGAAACGGAGTTTTTTATATGACCAGATTCACTGTCGAGCCCGGCGGCGGCAGCGCGTATCTGCAGCTCTACCGCTATTTGAAAGAGGCGCTCTCCGCGGGTGTCTATCCGGCGGGAACACGCCTCCCATCCAAGCGCGCGCTTGCGCAGGAGACGGGATTGAGCCTCATCACCGTCGAGCACGCGCTCGCGCTGCTCGTCGACGAGGGCTATTTGGAACCGCGGCAGCGCAGCGGCTTTTTCGCCCTCGGGCGCACGGCGCCGCCCGCACCCCCGCCCGCGCCGCTTTCGGAGATGAGCCTCCCCGCGCGCGTGCCCGAGGACTTCCCGCTCTCGACGCTGCAGAAGATCATGCGCCGCACGATCAGCGAGCAGGGCGAGCGGCTGCTGAGCCCCTCGCCGCCGCTTGGCACGCAGGAGCTCCGCGGCGCGATCGGGCGCTATCTTTTAAGAACACGCGGCCTGACGGCGCCGGAGGAGCGGATCCTGATCGGTTCGGGCGCGGAGTATCTCTACGCGATCCTTGCGCAGCTCTTCGGCCGCGGGACGGTCTTTGCGATCGAGGAGCCCTCGTACGCGAAGATCCGGCAGGTCTACGAGGCGAGCGGCGCTGAGTGCGTCGGCCTCCCGATGGGGCGAGACGGCATCGAGCGCGCGGCGCTGGAGACGTGCACGGCGGGCGTGCTGCATGTAACGCCCTATCGCAGCTACCCGAGCGGCATCACGGCCGGCGCCGAAAAACGCGCGGCCTACGCCGCCTGGGCCGGGGCGCATAACGCGTACCTGATCGAGGAGGACTATGACGCGGGGCTCGGCGCGCCGCCGGGGCGGATCGAGACGCTCTGCGCGCTCGCGCCGGAGCGGACGGCCTATCTGTCGACCTTTTCAAAAACGCTCGCGCCGTCGTTCCGCACGGGCTTTTTGCTCCTGCCCGAAGCGCTTGCCGCGCGTTACCGCACGCTTTTGGGCTTCTACTCCTGCTCGGTGCCGGTCTTCGAGCAGCATGTGCTCGCGGCCTTCATCGAAAGCGGCGAGCTCGAGCGGCTCACGAACCGCCGCCGCAAAAAGGCCGCGAAGAGCGCAAGGGCATAAATTTAAGAGCGGCAGCTCTGCCCCTGCAAGTTTACAGGAGCGGAGCTGCCGCTGATCGTGATCGATTTTACCGGGCCGCGAAGAACGCTTCCGTCTGCACTTGGCCGCTGAAGGGAGATACTTGCTGCATCCCGCCGAAGGGGCTCATCTGCCCCTGCTGCATGCCGGACTGAGGCAGCCGGCCTTGCTGCGTGCCAAGGGCCGGGGCGCCGCCGTTCATCCCGGGCGTCATGCCGCCGAAGCCGCCGTTCATCCGTCCGCCGAACATGCCGCGTCCGATGTTCATGCCGCCGAAAGGAGTCTGCGCGTCAGAACCGCTGCCGCCGGGCATCATGCCCTGCTGGGGCATCTGGCCCTGCTGCTGATCGGGCGTGGCGCCGGTCACGGCGTCGGGGGCGGAAGCATCACCGCTGCGGCCCGGAACGGTCCTGCCGCCAAAGCCGCTGCCGCCGTTTGTGCCGGGGGCGGTCGCGTTGCCGCTGCCTCCGGGCACGGTCGTGCCGTCGGTAGCCGTGCTGCCGCCGCGCATCATGCCGCCCATACCGCCCATGCCGCCCATGGCCGTGGACGTGAGGCCGGAGGCGTCGAAATCGTCGGCGATGTAGACCGCGCCGTCGCAGTCGATCGCGCCGTCGCCGCCGGTGGTGGCGCTCTTCACGCTCAGGCTGCCGGAGATCAGGTTCACGTTGCCGTTGGAGTCGAGCCCGTCGGCGCTGCAGTTCAGGCTCACTTCGGCTCCGGTCAGGTTGATCGAGGGGGTGAGGTCGTACACGCCGTCGCTGTCGGTCGCGTTGATGGCGTCGTCTGTCGATTTCACGCTCACGCTGCCGCCGGCGAGGTTCACGACACAGCCCTCAAGGCCCTCGGTGCTCTTTTCGATCGTAAGATCCGGGCCGCCCGATTCCGTGCCGACGGTGAGGACGCGGTCCGCGTGGACGGCGTCGTCGCCGGCGCTCACGGTGAGGACGCCGGAGAGGAGCGCGATGTCGTAGTTGCCGTTGATGCCGTCGTTCGTCGCGCTGATCTTAACAGTCGGGCCGTCGATCACGAGCGCGGTGTTGTCGCCGGCCTTGATGCCGTTTTTGGCCGTGCCGTTCAAAATGAGCGTGCCGCCGCCGCTGATGTACGCGCTTGCGTCGGCCTTGACTCTGATCGCCGCGCCGTCGTAGGCGTCGGCAACAGCCGCGTCGCTGCTCTCCTCG
>CAMNAE010000166.1 GCA_946530565.1 uncultured Oscillibacter sp. | reverse complement strand
GGGCCTGCAAGAACTACGACGGCGACGTGATGAGCGACATGGTCTCCACCGCCTTCGGCTCGCTCGCGATGATGACGAGCGTGCTCGTCGCGCCCGACGGCGTCATGGAGTTCGAGGCCGCGCACGGCACCGTGACGCGCCACTACTACAAGTACTTAAAGGGCGAGGAGACCTCGACGAACCCGATGGCGACGATCTTCGCCTGGACCGGAGCGCTGCGCCGCCGCGGCGAGCTCGACGGCCTCAAAGATCTTGCCGACTTTGCAGACAAGCTCGAAACCGCCTGCCTCGATACGCTCTGCGCCGGCATCATGACCGGCGACCTCATCGGCCTCACCGAGCCCGGCTTCAAGACCCAAAAGGTCACGAGCGCCGGCTTTATGGACGCCGTCGCCGCGCGCCTTTCATCCGCGCTCGCCTGAGCCCTTACGCTTTTTCTCTCTGCTCTTTCTTTTAAAAGGAGGCTACCCTGCCATGCTTCTTTCCCGGCAGCCGGAGCAGCACTATACCCGCGCCCCCGTGCACGAGGTCATCTGCCAGCTCCGCTTTCCCACGATCCTGATGATCAACACGACGGACCCCGCCGACTTCCAGGAGGCGATCCGTGACGAGTTCCCCCAGTACCGCAACACCCCCGACCGCGGCAAGCCGACCATCACCGGCACGCCGCCGAACGTCAAGCTCGAGACCCCGCCCCCGGTCGCGAACCACAACTTCCTGTCCGCCGACGGCGTCTGGAAGCTGAACCTCACGCGGGACTTCATCGCGCTCTCGACCCTGCGCTATGAGGACTGGCAGAGCTTCGCCGCGCGGCTCGACAAGCCCCTGGCCAAATTCATCGAGCTCTACCGCCCCGCCTTCTTCCAGCGGGTCGGCCTGAGGTACATCAACTTCGTGAACCGCGAGGCGCTCGGGCTCGACGGCACGCCCTGGAGCGAGCTGATCGCGCGTCCCTATGCCGGCCCCCTTGCAGAAGAGGACGTGACCGAGACGAATCTTTTAAACTATGCCGTGGACTTTTCGTGCAAGGTCGACTCGAGCTCGCAGCTGAAAGTCCACGCCGGGCCCGGCCGCATGAAGATGAACCGCGACGGCAAGGAGATCCTCTCCGAGCCCCGCTATATCCTTGATTTCGACCTCTCGATGAACGGCCAGACGCAATGCACCTACGCCGCCGGCGCGATCGAGACGCTGCACGCGCACGCGCTCTCGGCCTTTGAGGGCGCCATGACCGACACGCTGCGCGACGCGCTTCTGTAAGAATATACGCTGTATATATTCATTTTCCGTGAATATATACAGCGTTTTCCCTATGAACACAAGTGTTGAAAAAATGTCTTTCCACCCGCGGCGAATCGATTTCTCCTGTCAGATTGACGAATGTTTTTTCCTTCAAAGCGCTGAATTTTTTTCGCTTTGACTATTGTGCAGATCGGGTGTGATTTGTATACTGTAGTGGATAGCAAGATCATACCTCGGCGGTCGGAATTTGACTGTTTTCAGGTATGGCCACTAATTAAAAAGGGGAGTTTTTTATGAAAAGCGCATACCTGCAGCGGGTCTATGACCAGGTCGTCGCCCGCGATCCCGGCGAGAAGGAATTCCACCAGGCTGTCTACGAGGTCCTCGAGAGCCTCGACGTCATCGTTGAGAAGCATCCCGAGTACGAGAAGGCCGGCCTCATGGAGCGCTTCGTTGAGCCCGAGCGCATGATCCTGTTCCGCGTGCCTTGGGTCGACGACGCCGGCAATGTCCAGGTCAACCGCGGCTACCGCATCCAGTTCAACTCCGCGATCGGCCCCTACAAGGGCGGTCTGCGTCTGCACCCCTCTGTGAACCTCTCGATCCTCAAGTTCCTGGGCTTCGAGCAGATCCTCAAGAACAGCCTGACCGGCCTGCCGATCGGCGGCGGCAAGGGCGGCTCCGACTTCGACCCCCACGGCAAGAGCGACGCTGAGGTCATGCGCTTCTGCCAGAGCTTCATCACCGAGCTCTATCGCCACATCGGCCAGTTCACCGACGTCCCCGCCGGCGACATCGGCACCGGCGCCCGTGAGATCGGCTACATGTTCGGCCAGTACAAGCGCATCGTCGACGCGCACGAGGCCGGCATCCTGACCGGCAAGGGCCTGAGCTACGGCGGCTCCCTCGCCCGTACCGAGGCCACCGGCTACGGCCTGTGCTACCTGACCGAGGAGATGCTCAAGTGCATGCGCAATACGAGCTTCGCCGGCAAGACCGTCGTGATCTCCGGCTCCGGCAACGTCGCGATCTTCGCGACCGAGAAGGCCACGCAGCTCGGCGCCAAGGTCGTCACCATGAGCGACTCCAACGGCTACATCTATGATCCCAACGGCATCCAGCTCGACGTCGTCAAGGACATCAAGCTCGGTCATCGCGGCCGCATCAAGGAGTACGCCGAGCGCGTACCCGGCAGCACCTACACCGAGGGCTGCAGCGGCGTGTGGACGGTCAAGTGCGACATCGCCCTGCCCTGCGCCACCCAGAACGAGATCAACGAGGAGAGCGCCAAGGCGATCGTCGCCGGCGGCGCCATGGCCGTTGCAGAGGGCGCGAACATGCCCTCCACCCCCGAGGCGATCAAGGTCTATCTCGACGCCGGCATCCTCTATGCCCCCGCCAAGGCCGCGAACGCCGGCGGTGTCGCCACGAGCGCGCTCGAGATGAGCCAGAACTCCATGCGCTACAGCTGGTCCTTCGAAGAGGTCGACGCCAAGCTGCACGACATCATGGTCAACATCTTCCACAACATCTACGACGCCTCCAAGGAGTGCGGCGTTGAGGGCAACCTGATGGTCGGCGCGAACGTCGCCGGCTTCCTGAAGGTCGCGAACGCCATGATGGCCCACGGCATCGTCTGATCCGATAGAAACTCACCTTGAAAACGCCGCCCGGAATGCTCCTGAAGCATCCCGGGCGGCGCTTTTATCGGCTGACAGCTCTGACCCGATCAGAACGATCCACAGGATCGTTCGCCTCTCAAGGGAAAGCCTGAGATCGGCGCCCGCTCCTTTAAGCCTTCCTCTTGAGGGGAAGGTGGACAGCGCGCAAGCGCTGGTCGGATGAGGTGTCCCCCGATGCGGCCGTCATTTCCGTCAGTGATCAATGACAAAGGTGGATCCTGATCAGACACATCTTTCTATTTTTAACCGTCGGCTCTGCCTTGACAGCTTATGCGTCCCGTTCTTATAATCATTCATATGCACTGTATATTTGCTGTATTCGCTGAATACCGCCGACCTCAAAGGCCTGCCGCTGACTTTTGAATACGCGGGTCCTGCGCTCATATTTGCCCCGCGGGAGCGCAGGAACGAGCCCGGAACTTCCCCGTCCGGAGATCTTGAAAAGAGGTGTACTGCCTGTGAAGCTGAAACAATACATGCGCGCGTACCCGATCCCGGCCTGCTGCGCCGTCGCGCTCCTGGTCTTTGCCCTGATGGCCGCGGTGAGCTTTGTTCGAAAGCTTTTGCCCGAGAGCCTCGCGATCGACTATATCCGACAGCTCGTGAGCATCCTCTGGCCTCTCGCGCTGACGCTTGTGCTCGGCTACGGCCGGTGCTACCGTCGCGGGTCGTTCGGAAAAACGCTGCTCGCCGGAGTGTTCGCCCTGGGCCTCTTCTCGTTCACCTTCCTCGTAAGGGCGGGCGACGCGATCCTCAGCGACAAGACGGCCTGGAAATCGGCGGCGGGGATCGGGCTCGGCGTCATCAATCTCTTCGGCATCGGCTTTCGCGAGGAGACGATCTACCGCGGCGTGATCGCAAACAGCCTGGGCATCGCCTGCGGGAAGGATCCGCGCGGCGTCTGGAAGGCGGTCATCACAAGCGGCCTCATCTTCGGGCTTGCCCACTTTTCGAATATCATCGCCGGCGTGCAGATCACCCAGGCCCTGATCCAGGTCATCTCCGCCTGCGCGATCGGCATTTTGTTCACGGCCGTTTACTTCCGGGGCGGGAACCTCTGGGCGCTCGTGCTGATCCACTGCCTGATCGACGCGGGCGGGTTGTTCCGCTCCGCGTTCACGACGGCGTCTTCCAATGTGGAGGACGTCAACAACCTCAGCTGGGCCGGGCTCGTCATCGTCCCGATCTTTCTCGGCGTCACCTTATTTCTGCTGCGGAAGAAGAAAATGCCCGCCGTGCTTGAAAATCTGAGGCAAGCGGCAGAGTGTGACCGGCAAAACGCGGTCTGACCTGTTTTGCGCTCCCCTGCTCGCAAACACGTAAACACGAAGCACCTCCGGACGCCGGGACTGACTGTACCCGTGTCCGGAGGTGTTTTCTTAAGATCCGTTGCGTTTTGGCAGCCGCAGTGGCCCTTGGAGCTTGGCCCCCCTGAAAGGGTCGAACCGTCCGGTGGACGGTTCGAAGGCGCGAAGCGCCTGAGGGGTCCCTCAGAACCCAAAGTTATTGCACATCAG
>CAMNAE010000165.1 GCA_946530565.1 uncultured Oscillibacter sp. | reverse complement strand
GATGCCGCTGCCGCAAAGGTGCTCCGGCTTTTCGCCGCGTTTTACGTGCAGAAAGGCCGTTCCGGTGCCGAGCGTCACGAGCAGCGCCTCGTCGACGTCGGCGGCGGCGAGGGCGCCCGCCGAGCCGGCCTCGAACTCGTCGATATGCCGGACCGGGAGATCGTAGGGCGCGGCGCGCACGAAGGACGCGCCGACGCCCGTGAGGCCGATGCTCTCAACGTCTCCGCGCGCGAGCTCCAGCGCGGCCTTCGCGTCGCGCAGCGCGAGGGTGAGCGCCTCCTCCGGATTTTTGGTATAGATGCGCTGCTTCAAAAGCAGCCGTTCCCCGTCCATCACCGCAAGCTTTGCGGTGCTGCTGCCAAGGTCAATGCCAAGAGTCACTGCCATAGAGCGTCCGTCCTTTCACGCCGGCCCTGCCGGGCGGCTTATTTTCCATGATTCTCCATGATACGGTCCCGTTTTCCCCTTGTCAAGGGCTTTACTTTCCGGCGGGCATGGGGTATAATGTCGCAAATTGACTGCCGAAAGGCCAGGATCAAGAGGTGTTGTTTATGAGCGCCATCAACAAAAAGCTGAACATGACCATGCTCTGCGATTTCTACGAGCTCACGATGGGCGGCGGGTATTTCCAGAGCGGCAAAAAGGACCAGATCACCTATTTCGACGTCTTCTTCCGCGACGTACCCGACCGCGGCGGCTACGCGATCGCGGCGGGGCTCGAGCAGATCATCGACTACATCCGTACGCTCCGCTTCGAAGAAGACGACATCGCCTATCTCCGCTCCCGGAAGCTCTTTTCCGAGGAGTTCCTCGACTACCTCGCCCACTTCCGCTTCTCCGGCGACATCTGGGCCGTGCCCGAGGGCACGCCGATCTTCCCGCGCGAGCCGGTCATGACCGTCCGCGCCCCCGCGATCGAGGCCCAGCTCATCGAGACCTTCGTGCTTTTGAGCTTCAACCACCAGAGCCTGATCGCGACGAAGGCCAACCGCATCACCCGCGCCGCGCAGGGGCGCACCGTGCTCGAGTTCGGCTCCCGCCGCGCCCAGGGCGTCGACGCCGCGGTCAGCGGCGCGCGCGCGGCCTACATCGGCGGCTGCCGCGGCACCGCCTGCACGATCTCCGACCAGGTCTTCGGCGTCCCCGCCGGCGGCACGATGGCGCACGCCTGGGTGCAGATGTTCGACAGCCAGTACGAGGCCTTCCGCACCTACTGCGAGATCTATCCCAACAACGCGACGCTGCTCGTCGACACGTACAACACCCTGAAGTCCGGCGTGCCCGACGCGATCCGCGCCTTCAACGACGTCTTAAAGCCGCTCGGCATCACGAAGTGCGGCATCCGCCTCGACTCCGGCGACATCGCGTATCTTTCCAAGCAGGCGCGCAAGATGCTCGACGAGGCCGGCTGGACCGAGTGCCAGATCTCCGCTTCCAACTCGCTCGACGAGTATCTCATCCGCGACCTCTTCCAGCAGGGCGCGAAGCTCGATCTCTTCGGCGTCGGCGAGCGGCTCATCACCGCCAAGAGCGACCCGGTCTTCGGCGGCGTGTACAAGCTCGCCGCGATCGAGGACGCCGACGGCACGATCCACCCCAAGATCAAGATCAGCGAGAACGTCGGCAAGATCACGAACCCGCACTACAAGCGCCTCTACCGCGTCTACGACAGAAAGACCGGCAAGGCCGAGGCCGACTACATCACCGTGTACGACGAGACCGTCGACGAAAACGCGCCGCTCGAGCTCTTCGACCCCGACGCGACCTGGAAGCGTCGCACCTACACCGACATCACGATCCGCGAGCTGCAGGTGCCGATCTTCTTAAAGGGCGAGCTCGTCTACAAGATGCCGACGCTCCCCGAGATCCAGGCCTACTGCGCCTCTCAGGTCGACTCCCTCTGGGACGAGGTCAAGCGCTTTGAAAACCCGCATAACTACTATGTCGACCTCTCGCAGAAGCTCTGGGATCTGCGCAACACGATGCTGCACGAGAACCGTGATTAAACTTCAACGCCGCCCGGCATAAAGAACGGATGCGCGCTAAATTGTATATTTTTTACGAATGCTCTTGCTTTTTTGGCCGTTATGGTTTACACTGTGCTCAGAAAGTGAAGAGCGAGAGCACCTGAAGGAGGCACTTCCATGGCAGAGGATCTGGGGCCCACCCTTATCAGCCTGACCGACGAAGACGGCAACGAGATCACGCTCGAATTCATCGACGCGCTCGAATACAACGGCTCGCTCTATCACGTCTTTCTCCCGACCGAAAGCGACGACGAGGACGCGAAGACCGACGACGAGGCCGGCCTCATCATCCTGAAGGTGATCGAGGAAAACGGCGAGGAGCTCCTCTCCACCCCGGATACCGACGAAGAGGAAGAGGCCGTGTACAACCTGTACATGGAGCAGCTCTTCGAGGAAGACGACGCATAAGCCCGACGGAACAGACATTTTTTCAAGGCACACCCTGCGGTGTTCGTGACGGATCTTTTTTTAACCCACATTTCGTTATATGGGATGCTGAACTCGACGCATGGTTCGCAGGCCTCCCTTCTGCCCTTTTGCGGACGGACGTTGGAAGCGGTAAAGTGCGGCGGAGGCAACCCACCTGGCCTTTGGGTGCAGGTTATAACGAGGTTCGCACGGCACGCGCGGGGTTGCTTTCGCCCCGATTTCAGTCTCGTTTCAGCTTTTTATGCTATCCTGCCGGAAAGGCAGGATTTTTTTCTTGCGTTTAACGCCCCTATCGATTATAATAGTTGGGTATGTTCGCGCGAATACGCGCTTAAGACATGAGAGGAATGAAACACTATGGACGAAAACAAGCAGGCCGTCACTCCGGCGGCCGAAGAGACAGCGGCCCCCACGGTAACGGAGACGCCGGCCCCGGCGCCTGAGGCCCCCGCGGCCCCCGCCGCACAGCCCCTGAGCAAAAAGGCCGCGAAGACCGCCCGTGAGGCGGAGCAGCGCAAGGCTGAAAAGCGCACGAACACGCTCTATGCGATCATCGCCGTGCTGTTCGTGATCGCCGGCATCGCCGCGGTCGTTTGGCGCACGAACCTCATCCAGCGCACCGTGCCCGCCGTGACGATCAACGGTAAGGGCTACAGCGCCACCGAGGTCAGCTACTACTACCACAACCTCTACTCCGGCTTCACGAACCAGTACTCCTACTTCACGAGCTACCTGGGCCTCGACACGACGAAGGCGCTCGACGAGCAGGCCTTCACCGAGGACGCGGCGAGCCTGCTCGGCGTCGAGTACAAAGAGGGCCAGACCTGGAAGGACTTCTTCCTCGATCAGACCTGCCGCCAGATCGTGACCACCGAGAACGCGATGGCACAGGCCGCGGCCGAAGGCTTCCAGGCCCCCGCCGAGGCGGAAGAGCAGTTCAAGTCCGTGATAGAGAGCGTGGAGTCCAACTCCGCCGCGAGCGGCATCACGGTCGACACCTATCTCAAGAGCACCTACGGCGCCGGTATGAACCGCAGCACCTATGAAAAGCTCCTGCGCCACATGATCGACTACTCTTACTACTGCGAGGCCTATGAAAACGGCCTGAAGTACACCGAGGAGCAGCTCGAGGCGAAGTATCAGGAGGATCCCCGCTTCTACGACAACGCGAACTACTCCTATGTCTTCGTTGACGGCTCCGTGCTCGACGCCGAGGCTGAGGGCACCGAGCCGAGCGAGGAGGAATCCGCCGCCGCGATGGAGGCCGCCCGCGTCGTTGCGAACGACATCCTGGCCGCCTACAAGAGCGGTGAGAGCCTCTCCGAGCTCGCCGACCGCTACGATAACGCGAGCTACTACGCGAACGACGCCGGCACCTACGGCGGCGACGCGCTGACCGAGTGGGTCTTCGATCCCGCGCGCCAGGCCGGTGACGCCGACGTGATCGAGAGCGGCAATTACCTCTATGTCGCCGTGTTCAACGACCGCTGGCGCGACGAGGGCAAGACCGTCAACATCCGCCACATCCTGATCCAGCCCGAGACCGGCGAGCTCACCGCCGACGACGAGGGCTACGAGGCCGAGCAGGAAGAGCTCAAGGCCGCCGCGCACGCGAAGGCCGAGGATATCTATCAGGAATGGCTCGCGGGCGACAAGACCGAGGGCAGCTTCGCGGCACTCGCGATGGAGCACTCCGCCGACGGCAACGCCGCGGACGGCGGCATTTACGAGGGCGTGTACGAGGGCCAGATGGTCCAGTCCTTCAACGACTGGTGCTTCGACTCCGCGAGAAAGCCCGGCGACTCCGGCATCGTGGACACCGCCTACGGCAGCCACATCATATACTTCATCAGCGACGGCCAGCCCCGCTGGATGGTCAACGTCGAGGACACCCTCCGCGGCGTCGACTACAGCAACTGGGTCAGCGACATGAGCGGCGACTACGAGGTCAAGTACAACTCCTTCGGCATGGGCTTCGTCGAGTAAACCCCATCC
>CAMNAE010000164.1 GCA_946530565.1 uncultured Oscillibacter sp. | reverse complement strand
GCACATCCCGCCGGAATATTAAAGGATCCAGGGAATAGGGAATAGGGAATAGGGATCAGGGAGATGTTCCCTGTTCCCTATTCCCTTTGCTTTACAGATGCAGGACTCTGTCCTTGATCTCCTGCGTGCGGCCCTGGTTCCAGAACTGGGTGCCGATATAGCCGCAGGTGCGGCGGGCGACATTCATCTTGTCCTGATCGGTGTTGCCGCACTGCGGGCACTTCCAGATCAGCTTGTTGCCGTCCTCGACGATGTCGATCTCACCGTCCCAGCCGCACACCTGGCAGTAGTCGCTCTTGGTGTTGAGCTCGGCGTAGATGATGTTGTCGTAGATGAACTTCATGACCGCGAGCACGGCGTCGAGATTGTTCTGCATATCCGGGACCTCGACGTAGCTGATCGCGCCGCCGGGGGAGAGATGCTGGAACTGCGCCTCGAAGCGGAGCTTTTCGAAGGCGTCGATCTCCTCGGTCACGTGGACATGGTAGCTGTTGGTGATGTAGCTCTTGTCGGTGATGCCGGGGATGATGCCGAAGCGGCGCTGCAGGGCCTTGGCGAACTTGTAGGTCGTGGACTCGAGCGGCGTGCCGTAGAGGCTGAAATCGATATTGGAGTCTTTCTTCCACTTGGCGCAGGCGGCGTTCATATACTTCATGACGTCGAGCGCGAAGGGCGTCGCCTCCGGGTCGGTATGGCTCTTGCCGGTCATGTACTTGCAGCACTCATAGAGGCCAGCGTAGCCGAGCGAGATCGTGGAGTAGCCGTCGTAGAGGAGCTTGTCGATCGTCTCACCCTTCTTGAGCCGCGCGCAGGCGCCGTACTGCCACAGGATCGGCGCAACGTCAGAGGGCGTGCCCTTCAGACGCTCGTGGCGGCACATGAGCGCGCGGTGGCAGAGCTCGAGGCGCTCATCGAAGATCTGCCAGAACTTCTGCATATTGCCGCCGGAGGAGAGCGCCACATCGACGAGGTTGATCGTGACGACGCCCTGGTTGAAGCGGCCGTAGTAGCGGTGCTTGCCGGGCACGTAGTTGCCGGCGTTCGCGATGTTGCCCACGCCCGCGTCGGTGAAGCGGTCGGGGGTCAGGAAGGAGCGGCAGCCCATGCAGGGGTACACATCGCCCTTGAGCTCGAGCATCTTCTTTTCGGAGATATAGTCGGGCACCATGCGCCGGGCCGTGCACTTGGCGGCGAGCTTCGTGAGGTAATAATAGGGCGTGCCTTCTTCGACGTTTTCTTTGTCGAGCACGTAGATGAGCTTCGGGAAGGCGGGGGTGATCCACACGCCCTGCTCGTTCTTGACGCCCTCATAGCGCTGGAGCAGCGTCTCTTCGATGATGAGCGCAAGGTCGCGCTTCTCCTGCTCGCTTTGCGCCTCGCCGAGGTACATGTAGACCGTGACGAAGGGTGCCTGACCGTTCGTCGTGAGGAGCGTGAGGACCTGATACTGGATCGTCTGCACGCCGCGGCGGACCTCGTCGCGAAGGCGCGTCTCAACGAGCTGACTCAGCTTTTCCTCGCTCACGTCCGCACCGATCTCGGCCATCTCCTGCTCGACGATGCGGCGGATCTTTTTGCGGCTCACGTCGACAAAGGGCGCCAGGTGCGCAAGGGAGATCGACTGCCCGCCGTACTGGTTGCTCGCGACCTGCGCGATGATCTGCGTTGCGATGTTGCAGGCGGTCGAAAAGCTGTGCGGCCGCTCGATCAGCGTGCCCGTGATGACCGTGCCGTTTTGCAGCATGTCCTCAAGGTTCACCAGGTCGCAGTTGTGCATGTGCTGGGCGAAGTAGTCGGAGTCGTGGAAGTGGATGATGCCCTCGCGGTGCGCCTCGACGATGTCGTTCGGCAGGAGCAGACGCTCGCTGATGTCGCGGGAGACCTCGCCGGCCATGTAGTCGCGCTGGGTCGAGTTCACGACCGGGTTCTTGTTCGCGTTCTCCTGCTTGGCCTCTTCGTTGCAGCACTCGATCAGCGAGAGGATTTTGTCGTCGGTCGTGTTGCTGCGGCGCACAAGCGAGCGCGTGTAGCGATAGGTGATGTAGCTCTTGGCGACCTCGTAGGCGCCGTGGGCCATGATCTGGTATTCGACCATGTCCTGGATCTCCTCGACCGAGGGGGAGCGGTTCATTTTTTCGCAGGAGAGCGTGACGAACTCGGAGATGCGGCGGATCTGCAGCTCCGTCATGCGGGCGTTTTCCTCAACGCTCTCATTGGCCTTGGTGACGGCCGCGATGATCTTGTCGATGTCGAAGAGCACCTCGGAGCCGTTGCGCTTGATGACCTTCATGTCCATGCCTGTCTTCCTCCCATGATTCAGGCGGCACACACATGCCGCCGCTTTTTTAATAAAACAGATAGCTGAGATCAAAAATCAATGAGATAATAACGCGGCTGTGCACCGGGCGGTACACAGCCGCGTCGTCTCGCGACTTTATTGTAAATCACAAGATATAGATGTGCAAGACGGGAATTCGCACAAAATTTGGTGGCAAATTTCGGCAAACTATTTTGCGCCCGTCACTTGACATCCGTCTCGCTCTTCTCGCTCAGCGCGGCGGCCTCAGCGGCCTTCTTCTCGAGCCGGCGGCGCCTGGAGCGGCCGATCAGGCGGCGGATCACGAGCACGATCACCACGATCACCGCCACGAACACCAGGATGTGCAGCCAGCTGTAGGCAAGGTCGACGAGGAAGTCCTCAAAGCTGTCGACGAAGTCCTCGAGACCCTCACCGAAGGATTTGGCGATGCGCTCGCCGAAGCTCTTGGGCGGTTCGGGCTCGGCGTTCGAGAGCTTGTAGACCTCGTTGAGCGTGATGCTGACGGTGGAGTAGGCGACCTGGTCGTCGTAGTGGCGGACCGTGCCGGAGAGATTATCGATCGTCCACTCGGTCTCGCTGATCGCGCTCTCAAGGGCGATGATGTCCTCCATCTCGGTGGCCTGCTCCAGAAGCGTCTGCAGGCGCTGTAATTTGATCTTCGCGGTGTCGAGACGGCCGGAGGTATCGTAATACGACTCGGTGATGTCGTCGACATTCGTGAAGCGGCGCAGCTCGTGGCAGATGCTTCCGGCCTGATCCAAAAAGAGATCGAGCTTTTCAGCCGGCACGCGTGCGCGGTAGCTTGCCCAGCGGTAGCGGCCATTGGAATTCGCGACCTCGCTGTACTCGAAGAAGCCGCCCATGCTCTCCACGAGCTCGCCGATCGCGGCGTTGGAGCCGGCAAAGTCGGTCGTCTCGAGCTCGAGCGTCGCGGTGCGGATCAGCTTTCTCCCGGCGGCGACGTTGACGCTCTCACCGCTGTCCTCTTTGTAGTCGTAGCCGTAATCGGCCTCCTCCATCGGCGCCTCGGCCCAGCCGGAGTCCATCGCGGCGGCCGGCGCAGAGGCCGAAGGCGTGGCAGCGTAGCTCCCGCCGCCGTAGGAGGCGGAGGAACTGCTCGAGCTGCTCCCGCCGCAGCCGGAGAGAAGCGAGACGAGGAGAAGAACGGCGGCAAGCAGTGCAAGAGACTTGCGGTTGTTTCTTTTCATCTTCAAAACCTCCTTAATGACAGCATACGTATGCCGAGCCCTTCAAGAGATCAGCTGCTGTATAACGGATCTGACGCAGGGAGAGGCAAAAAGGTTCCGTGGGGAAGATGGAAATTTCAGCGCAGCGCGTTCTGGATGAGGCGCTTTCCCTCCTCAGTCTTCAAAAGCTCGCGCAGCGCCTCCTGCACGACGGATTTGAAGGCGGGGCTTTTTAAAAGCGCGTCCGAGAACGTCGCGCTCCCGCCGCCGCTCTGCGCCACGACCTGAGGCGCAGCGGGTGCGGGGCGTCGGGCGGGCGCGGCCGCAGCGGGGCGCGCGGAGCGCACACCGTCCATCGAGTCGTTGAGCCAGCTCTCCATGCTCGTTTTATCGTCGGTCTCGCCCTTTAAATAGGAGAGCGAGACGCCGAAGAACGCGGCGAGCTTCTTCTGCTGCTCCTGCGTCGGCGTCTGGCGGCCGGTCTCGAATTTCTCGCAGGCCATGCGGTTCAATCCCAGCGCGGCAGAGAGCTGCGCGCGGCTCAGACCCTTCTCAGTGCGAAGGGTCTCAATGCGTTTTGCCATGGTGACCATCGTGTATTGCTCCTTTCTTACGCCTTCCCGACTTCACGGATCGTGCCGCCGAGCAAAACCGTATCGCCCTCGTAGCACACGAGCGCCTGACCGGTCGTGATCGCCCGCTGGGGCTCGTCGAAGCGGACCTCGGCCCGCCCGTCCGGCAGCATCGTAAGCAGGGCCGGCTGCTCGGTCTGCCGGTAGCGGACCTTCGCCAGGACGCGCAGCGTCTGTCCGGCGGCGGGCGCCTCGCAGCCCGTGAAGTTGAGCTCGTCCGCGATGAGCGCCCTGTGAAAGAGCGAGGCGGAGGGGCCGAGTGTGACGGTGTTTGCGGCCATGTCCTTGGCCGTGACATAGAGCGGCTCCGTGAAGCTCACGCCGAGACCCTT
>CAMNAE010000163.1 GCA_946530565.1 uncultured Oscillibacter sp. | reverse complement strand
CTGCTCACGGTCCCCGCCCTGGCCTCCGGCTACGCCGAGGGGACCTACACCGTCCCCTTTTCGGTGGAGGGGCTCGGGCGGCACAACATCGCCCACGAGAGTGCGACGGTGCATGTGGAGGGGGATGCGCTCTATGTCGACTTTACGCTCGAGCGGGTCGACCCGCGGGACCACGCGCCGCAGTACGACTGGATGGACGCGGGGCTCGGCCGCTGCGTGCCGACGGCCGACGACGCCGCCTTCACCTGTTCGTTTGAGCGCCTTCAGGTGCCGGAGCTCGGCACCGTCGACGTGACGGCGCTCACGAGCGCGATGTCACAGCCACACGAGGTCGAATACCGGCTTCTTATCGATTCCAGCTCCATCCCCGCCGCGGAGCCGGAAGAATCACCCGCTCCGGCAGAGCCTGCCGAAGAAGCAGCGCAGGAAGAGGTTCCCGCAACTGCGCCCGCCCCTGCGCCTAAGCAGCCCTCGGCGCTGATCTTTGTCTCGCTGATCCTGCTCTTTGCGCTGCTGCTCGCCTGGATCCAGCGCAGAAGGCGCGGGTGACGGGAGATGCCCTCACGTTCGACGCTTATCGATCGCGCGCCGGCGCTGCTGCTCGCGAGCGCGCTGCTTCTGCTCTTTACCGGCTGCGGTGCCTCCCCCGCGGCGCCCTCTTCGCAGGGATCCCCAACGCTCCCTGGCCTCACCTGGGAAGACAGCGAAACGCTTTCCTATGCCGACCAGTTTTCGATCGATCGCTTTTCCGGCGGCTATACTCTGCTGACCGTCGCGGCCTCTTCCGACCGGATCCTGCTCGTGCCCGAGGGGGCTGAGACGCCTGCGGGGCTCCCGGAAGACGTCACCGTGCTCTCTTCGCCCGTCGACGGCATCTATCTCGCCGCGACCTCGGCGATGGCGCTTTTTGACGCCGCAGACGGCCTCGATGCCCTCTCGTTTGCAAGCGCCAGGCACTACGCCTCACCCGGCGCCCAGGCCGCGCTGGATTCCGGCGCCCTCAGCTACGCCGGCAAGTACAACATGCCGGATTACGAGCTCCTCATCTCCGGCGGCTGCCGCCTTGCCATCGAGTCAACGATGATCCTCCACAGCCCCGAGGTCCGCGAAAAGCTCGAAGAGCTTGGGATCCCCGTGCTCACGGAGCGCTCGAGCTATGAAGCGCACCCCCTCGGCCGCACCGAGTGGGTGAAGTTCTACGGCGCGCTGATCGGCAAAGAGGCCGAGGCGGAGGCCGTTTTCAACGCCGAGGCGGAGCGGATCCGCGCGCTTGAGAAGGCCGAGCCGCTCGGGAAGACCGCCGCCTTCTTCTACATCCACTCAAACGGCAGCGTCGTGACGTACAAACAGGGCAGCTACATCTCTGAGATGCTGCGCATCGCGGGCGCAGAATTCCTTGCGCCCGGGGCCGACGCAGCGGATGAAGAGAGCAATCTCTCAAGCGTCCGGGTCGGCATGGAGGATCTCTTCGCCGCCGCCCGCGACGCGGACATACTGATCTACAACTGCTCGATCGCCACGCCCCCGGAGACACTTGCCGATCTCCTCGCGCTGAGCCCGGTGCTCCGGGACTTCCGGGCCGTTCAAAACGGCGCGGTGTGGTGCACCGACCGCGACATGTTCCAGCAGAGCGACAAAATGGGCAGCATCATCGAAGAGATGCACGCCCTGCTCACCGGAACCGGGGACACTGCCGCCCTCCGGTATTTCCGCCGCCTGAGCTGAAAACGTCCGGGAAGAGACGGCCTGCCCCGCGCGTTTATGCCGGGTCGCGAAGTGTCTTCCCGCGCGCTCGTACGCTCGGCATGGCGTCATCGAAACAGAACATGAGCGAAAGGAGTGGTTTTTTGCACGATCATGCGGACAACCGGACCGTGCTGGTCTTTGCCCTGCTGAGTTTTGGGCTTATCGGATTGCTGCTCTTCGGAACCGCTGTCGGCAGTGTGCGCATCCGCCCTGAGGCGCTCCTTTCGATCCTCCTTCAGGGCGGCGAAAACGCGCCCGAGGCCGCCATTCTCTTTCGCCTCCGCCTGCCGCGCGTGCTGCTTGCCGCGCTGCTCGGCGGCGCGCTCTCCCTCTCCGGCTGCCTGATGCAGGCCTATTTCCGCAACCCGATCGCGGGGCCCTTTGTGCTCGGCATCTCGTCGGGCGCCAAGCTCACGGTCGCGCTCACGATGATCACCGCGCTCTCACGGACGTGGTATCTCTCCTCCTGGTCACTGGTGCTCGCGGCCTTTGCGGGCGCGCTCATCTCGATGGGCTTTGTGCTGCTCGCGGCGCGCTCGATCCGGAATATGTCGATGCTGCTCGTCGCGGGGATCATGATCAGCTATATCTGCTCCGCGGTCACGGAGTTTCTCGTCACCTTTGCAGAGGACTCCGACATTGCCAACCTGCACAGCTGGTCGCAGGGCAGCTTCTCCGGCGCGAACTGGAGCGACGTCGTCGTATCCGCGCTCATCGTCGGCGCCGCAATGATCGCGTCGGTCTTTCTGGCAAAGCCCATGGGCGCCTGGCTCCTCGGCGAGAGCTATGCCAAAAGCGTCGGCTTCAATGTGCGGGACTTCCGGCTCACGCTGATCCTGCTGGCAAGCCTCCTGGCCGGCTGCTGCACCGCCTTTGCAGGGCCCGTCTCCTTTGTGGGGATCGCGGTGCCGAACCTTGCGCGGCTGCTTTTAAAAACCGAGCGGCCGCAGCTCCTGCTCCCGGCCTGCGTGCTTCTGGGCGCGGTCTTCTGCCTTGGCTGCGACATCATCGCCCGCTGCGCCTTTGCCCCCCTGGAGCTCTCGATCAGCACGGTCACGGCGCTTTTCGGCGCGCCGGTGGTCATCGCCCTGCTGATCCGGCGCAGCAAAAAGCGTCAGATGGGAGGATAGCTGTGAGCGAATACTTTTTCAGGACCGACGCTCTCTCGGTCGGCTATCACGGCGTGCCGCTCATCCGGGACATCGCACTGAGCCTGAAGCGCGGGGAGATCCTCACCCTGATCGGCCCGAACGGCGCCGGAAAATCCACGATCCTGAAAAGCCTGACACGGCATCTTGCGGCCATTTGCGGAGACGTGCGCATCGCCGGCGACTCCCTGTTCAAAATGCCCGCTGACGCCGCGGCCAGGATCATCAGCGTCGTCTTGACTGAGCGCGTCCGCGGTGAGTATCTTTCCGCCTGGGACGTCGCCGCGAGCGGCCGTTACCCCTACACCGGCCGCTTCGGCACACTGAGCGGTGAGGATCGCCGCATCGTCTCCGCAGCCCTTGCGGAGGTGGACGCGTCGGCGCTCGCTTTTCACCGCTTTGAGACCCTGAGCGACGGGCAGCGGCAAAGGGTCCTTTTGGCCCGGGCGCTCGCCCAGGAGCCGGAGCTCATCGTGCTCGACGAGCCCACCAGCTACCTGGATCTTCGCTATCAGACGGAGCTGCTCGCCCTTTTGCAGCGCCTTGCGCATGAAAAGCAGATCACGGTCATCCTCTCGCTCCACGAGCTGGACCTTGCGCGGAAGCTCTCGGACAAGGTCGCGTGCGTCTCCGGCGACAGGATCAGGCACATCGGTACTCCCGATCAGATCTTCCGGCCAGAGATCATCTGCCCGCTCTATGAGCTTCCGCCAAACGCCTGGAGCCCCTTCAACGGCTCCGTGGAGCTGCCGCAGCCTGACGGTACACCCGAAACCTTCGTGATCGCGGGCTGCGGCACCGGCACCGATACCTTCCGCGCCCTCCAGCGCGCCGGGCGCCCTTTTTATGCCGGCATCCTCTTTACGAACGATCTCGATTTCCCGGCCGCACAGAGCCTCGCCGCGCGCGTGTTTGCAGCGGAGCCCTTCCGCCCGATCGACGCTGCGGTGACGGCCGAGGCCCTTGCTGCGCTTCGTTCCTGCCAAAGCGTCCTCTACACCGGCGTCCCGATCGCCGAGGGAAATCAGGCGCTTAAGGCCCTGCTGGACGAGGCCCGGCGCTGCGGAACGCTTCAGGATAATGTTATATAAACCGCTCTGAAAGGAGCTGCTGATATGATCCCTGCAGAAAGAAGGCTTGCCGCGCTGCTGATGACGCTGTTGCTCGCCTTGAGCGCGTTTCCGCTCGCGCTTGCTGACGAAGAAGCGCCACGCTTCACCGATGTGCCCGCGGGCGCATACTATGAAGAGGCCGTGAAGTGGTGCGCTGAAAAAGGCATTACCTCCGGAAAGACCGCAGAAATCTTCGCGCCCGATGAGACGTGCACGCGCGCACAGATCGTGACATTTTTATACCGCGCGGCAGGAGCGCCGATGCCGACTTCTGAGATCACCTTCACCGACGTCGCGCCCGACGCCTATTATTACGACGCGCTGCGCTGGGCTGTCGAACAGGGCATCGCGAACGGCTTCTCCGCGGAGCGCTTCTATGCCTCCGCCACCGTGAAACGCGCCCAGGTCGCAGCGTTTTTGTGGCGGGCGAGCCAGGCTCAAAACGGTTAAAAGCTCAAAAAGATCGACGCCAGTTAGCGCAGTGTTCATAAAACAGTAATACTTAAAAATGAGCACTGCCGTTAACGG
>CAMNAE010000162.1 GCA_946530565.1 uncultured Oscillibacter sp. | reverse complement strand
AAGCCCGCGAGTGAAAAGCGCTCGTCGCCCTGAAAGGCCTCCAAAAGCGCTTTGAGCGCGCCTTCGCTGTGCTCGACCTCCTCGGAAAAGCGCCGCAGCGCCTCGGGCAGGCCGATCTCCCCCGCGAGAGCTTCGATCATCAATACAGCCAGGACGGCGAACTCTGCCCGCGAGAGCAGGTCGCCGTCTTTTTGCGCGTGCGGCACATAGCGCCAGAGAAAATACGCCGCGATCCGCGTCAGCCCGCTTCCCCTGAAAAGAGAAGCGTCTCCCTGACAACGCTGACAGCTCCGCAGCAGCGCCGGCCAGTCACTGTGCAGCGGCGGGAGCGCGGCGAGAAGCGCGGACGCCGCACAAAGGAGCCCCGGTTGTGCGGGCAGCTCCGGCAGCGCCGCCGGCAGATCCCCGGCCGCCTCCGCAAGGTCGATGAGCGCCGCCTCGTCGCCGTCGTCAAGCGCGCTCTGCGCCTCGTTCGCAAGGAGCAGCAGCCACATCAGGCGCTCCCGGAACGGGCGCGAGCCGTCGTTCACGAGCGTGAGCAGCGCGTCGCGGAAGGTGAGAAAAACGTTTTCCTCCTCTGTGCCCTCTGGCGGCTCGACACACACGAAGGAAAGCGGCGCGTCACTCCCCAGCAGCAGCTCGCAGGCGGCGGGGCAGGAGGCCGAGAGCGTCAGCTCGCGCCGCGCACCGCTGATCTCGATGAAGCGCGGGTGCATGCGGCAGGTCTCGCTGGTCGCGTCGGCGCCCAGCGCGATGTGGATGTCGCACAAGTGCCCCTCGTTCCAGAAGGGGCAGCGGCCCTTTTCGTCCGGCAGAAAGCAGGGCTCGCCGCCCAGCGTATCCATATGCGCGCGGAGCTTCTCGCCGATCGCGCCGGGCTGACGGGCGTAGCGCGCGGCGGTCCCGGCATCGAGCATGACCGCCCAGCCCGCCCCGCAGCAGGAGTGCGGGCAGTCAGCGGCGAGACAGCGGAAGTCCTGATAGTGATCGGGTACCCAGAGTGACATGGAGACCTCCAGTATGTGTGAGTCATGAGCCAAAGGGGACGGTTCTGTTTGACTCACCGGATCCCTTTTCAGAAGGGCCAGGTGAGGGCGCACGCCAGGTGTCAGTGGGGTGGTACTACAGAAAAAGCGGCTGCCGCGGCAGCCGCTTTCGGTTTACTCCTCGACGGTGAATTCCTCTTTCTTGAGGCCGCAGACGGGGCACTCCCAGTCGGCGGGGATGTCTTCCCACTTGGTGCCGGGGGCGATGCCGTTGTCAGGATCGCCGACGGCGGGGTCGTACTCATAACCGCAGGGGCATACGTATTTCATAATGGTGCTCCTTTTCTCATGAACAGTATGGTTGTCAGCTGCTGAAAGCATCGTATCATAAAGCCGGCTGTTTGGCAAGAGGGGAGTCTCAGGGATAACCCTTCAGGCGCTGCGCGCCAGCCCCCTTTTCAGGGGGCCAATGCCCCGCCTCGGCCGCTTGGTCCTCGGCCCTTACTTCCTGTTCTCGCTGTACGTCTTCTTCGCTTCCTCCCAGCCGGCGCGCAGGGACTTGAAGCCGGCGGAGGCGATGTCCTTGATCTCGCTGCGCGCATCCTCGGCGGCGGTGCCGAGCTTCTCGGCGGCCTCCTTCAGCGCCTCCTTCGCGGCGTCGACCTTGGCGTTCACCTCGGCGGCGCGGGTCGTCGCGCTCTGCTCACTCTCGCGGATGGCGGCCTGCGCGGCGGCGAGGCGGGCGATGGGCACGCGGAAGGGCGAGCAGGAGACATAGTCCAGCCCGGTGCGGTGGAAGAAATCGACGCTCATCGGGTCGCCGCCGTGCTCACCGCACACGCCCAGGTGCAGCTTCGCATTGCCGCGCTTGCCCAGGCGCACCGCGAGCGCGACGAGACGGCCGACGCCGTCCTGGTCCAGGCGGGCAAAGGGATCGTTTTCGTAGATCTTGCGGTCGTAGTAGGCGCCCAGGAACTTGCCCGCGTCGTCGCGGGAGAAGCCGAAGGTCATCTGCGTGAGGTCGTTCGTGCCGAAGGAGAAGAAGTCCGCCTCCCTGGCGATCTCGTCGGCGGTGAGCGCCGCGCGCGGGATCTCGATCATCGTGCCGACGAGGTACTTCATGTCGCTCCCGGCCTCTTTGATCAGCGCGTCTGCGGTGGAGGTCACGATATCCTTGACGAACCTGAACTCCTTGACCTCGCCGACGAGCGGGATCATGATCTCGGGCTGCATCGTCCACTCGGGATGCCGCGCCTGGACCGCGAGCGCGGCCTTGATGACGGCGCGGGTCTGCATCGCGGCGATCTCGGGATAGGTGACGGCCAGGCGGCAGCCGCGGTGGCCCATCATCGGGTTGAACTCGTGCAGCGAGGCGATGATCGCCTCGATCTCCGCGACGCTCTTGCCGAGGTCGGCGGCCAGGCGCGCGATGTCGGCCGGATCGGTCGGGAGGAACTCGTGCAGCGGCGGATCCAGGAAGCGGATCGTGACCGGGCAGCCCTCCATGGCCTCGTAGATGCCCTCGAAGTCGCCCTGCTGCATCGGCTCGAGCACCGCGAGCGCGGCCTCGCGCTGTTCAACGGTGTCGGAGCAGATCATGCGGCGGATCGCGGGGATGCGGTCCTCGTCGAAGAACATGTGCTCGGTGCGGCACAGGCCGATGCCCTGCGCGCCGAAGCTGCGGGCCTGCGCGGCGTCGTGCGGGGTGTCGGCGTTCGTGCGGACCTCGAGACGGCGGTAGGAGTCCGCCCAGGCCATCACGCGGCCGAACTCGCCGCCGATCGTGGCGTCAGCGGTCGGGATCTCACCGAGGTAGATCTCGCCGTTGGAGCCGTTGAGACTGATCGCGTCGCCCTCATGGAAGACGCGGCCGGCGAGCGTGAAGCACTTGTTCGCCTCGTCCATCTGGATGTCGCCGCAGCCGGAGACGCAGCACTTGCCCATACCGCGCGCGACGACCGCCGCGTGCGAGGTCATGCCGCCGCGCACGGTCAGAATGCCCTGCGCCGCCTTCATGCCCTCGATGTCCTCGGGCGAGGTCTCGAGGCGCACGAGCACCACCTTCTCGCCGGCATCCGCCTTCGCCTTCGCGTCCTCGGCGGTGAAGACGATCCTGCCCGCGGCCGCGCCGGGGGAGGCGCCGAGCGCCTTGCCGAGCACTTCCGCGCGCTTTAAAGCCTCGGCGTCGAACTGCGGGTGCAGGAGCGTATCGAGCGAGCGGGGCTCGATCATCGCCACAGCCTCTTTTTCGCTGATGCGGCCCTCGTCGACGAGGTCGCAGGCGATCTTGAGCGCGGCGGCCGGAGTGCGCTTGCCGTTGCGGGTCTGGAGCATGAAGAGCTTGCCGTGCTCGACGGTGAACTCCATGTCCTGCATGTCGCGGTAGTGGTTCTCGAGCAGCACGCACACGCTCTCGAACTCCTGGAAGGCCTCGGGGAACTTTTCGGCCATCTCGCTGATCGGCATCGGCGTACGCACGCCGGCGACGACGTCCTCGCCCTGCGCATTCGTCAAAAACTCACCGAAGAGGCGCTTTTCACCGGTCGCCGGGTTGCGCGTGAACGCGACGCCCGTGCCGCAGTCGTCGCCCATGTTGCCGAAGGCCATCGCCTGGACGTTGACGGCCGTGCCCCAGGAATAGGGGATGTCGTTGTCGCGGCGGTAAACGTTTGCGCGGGGGTTGTCCCAGGAGCGGAACACCGCACGCACGGCGCCCATGAGCTGCTCGCGCGGGTCGGTGGGGAAGTCCGTGCCGATCTTGTTTTTATACTCGGCCTTGAACTGCCCGGCGAGCTCCTGAAGGTCCTCGGCGGTGAGCTCGACGTCGAGCTTCACGCCGCGCTCGGCCTTCATCTTGTCGATCAGCTCTTCAAAGTACTTCTTGCCGACCTCCATCACGACGTCGGAGTACATCTGGATAAAGCGGCGATAGCAGTCCCAGGCCCAGCGGGGGTTGCCGGAATTGCGCGCGAGGGTCTCGACGACGGTCTCGTTGAGGCCGAGGTTCAGGATCGTATCCATCATGCCGGGCATCGAGGCGCGGGCGCCGGAGCGGACGGAGACGAGCAGCGGGTTCGCGGCGTCGCCGAAGCGCTTGCCGGTGATCTCCTCGAGCTTGGCGACGCTCGCGATGATCTCGGCGGCGATCTCGTCATTGATCTTGCGGCCGTCTTCATAGTAGCGCGTACAGGCCTCGGTCGTGATCGTGAAGCCCTGGGGCACCGGCAGGCCGATGCGGGTCATCTCCGCCAGGTTCGCGCCCTTGCCGCCGAGCAGCTCGCGCATGTCGGCTCTGCCCTCGCTGAAGAGATAGCAGTATTTTTTGTTCATGTCCCTTACCTCCGTAAAGAAATGTAGTCGCTCTTTTCTTCGCCGGATGAGAACATCCGGCGGTGTATCCTCAATATTAAACGTTTGCGCAAACGTTTATGCGCGGATATTATATGCGAGTTTTTCTCAAAAGGCAAGAGTCAGTTTCAACGAAAAAGCGCCTGCCGCCGGCGGAGCGCCCCGCCGGCGGCGCTTCCCGCCCGGGGCGGCGGGGCCGGGGCTGCGGATCC
>CAMNAE010000161.1 GCA_946530565.1 uncultured Oscillibacter sp. | reverse complement strand
ACCTGCACATCGAGCGGGTGCAGTCCGATCGTCGGCTCATCGAAGACGAAGACCGCATCCGACTGCTGCTTTCCCATCTCGCTTGCGAGCTTGAGCCGCTGTGCCTCGCCGCCCGAGAGCGCCGGCGTGTCCTCGCCGAGCGTCAGATAGCCGAGCCCGAGCTCGTGGAGCGTGCGGAGCGTCTCGAAGAGCTTTTTATATCCCCCCAGTTTCTCCATCGCGTCATCGACGGTCATGGCCATGATTTCCGGGAGACTGCAGGCCGCAGACGCCCCCTTCGGCTGAAAGACAAGCGCATCGGCCTCGGCGCCGTAGCGCCGCCCCCGGCAGTCCGGGCAGGTGATCTGTACGTCCGGCAGGAACTGCACATCGAGCGAGATCTGCCCCGTGCCGTCGCACTTGGGGCAGCGCAGTGCACCGGTATTGTAGGAAAACGCGCCCGCGCCCAGCTTTTTCGCCTTCGCCGCGGGCGTCGCGGCATAGAGCTTTCGAAGCTCGTCCAGAACGCCGGAGTAGGTCGCGACCGTCGAGCGCACGTTGATGCCGATCGGCGAGGCGTCGATCAGGTTGGCGCGCCGGATGCCCTCAGCTTTCAGGCGCTTCACCGGGAAGGGCAGCTTCTCCCCCGCGCACAGGCTCTTCAGGCCCGGGATCAGACTCTCTAAAACGAGCGTCGTCTTGCCGGAGCCCGAGACACCGGTCACGGCCGTCAGCCGTCCCTTCGGAATGCGCACATCGAGCGCTTTGACGGTGTGGATTGCTTCGGTCTCAAGCGCGATCTCACCGAGTGCGAAGAGCTCGCGCTCCGGCGTGCGTGCGCGCAGAGAAAGCGGCTCGTCCTCTTTTAAAAACGGCGCGATCTTCGAGCCCTCGGTCGCCTCGACCTCGGCGATCGTGCCCTGGGCGAGGATCGTGCCGCCCTGGCTCCCTGCGAGAGGACCGAGCTCGATCATGTGATCGGCGCGCTTTAAAACGCGCACATCGTGGTCGACGAGCACGACGGAGTTGCCGTCTTTTTTGAGCCGGTCGACGACCTCCATGAGCCCCTCGACGTTTGAGGGGTGCAGGCCGATGCTCGGCTCGTCGAGCACATACAAAACGCCGGTCGTCTCGTTGCGCACCGCGCGCGCAAGCTGTACGCGCTGGCGCTCCCCGGTCGAGAGCGTGCTGCTCGCCCGGTCGAGCGAGAGGTAGCCAAGCCCGAGATCGATCAGGCGCCCGGCATTGTCATCAAAGGATTCGATGATGCTGCGCGCCATCGGCCGAAGCTCCTCGGGCAGAGTCTCCGGCACGGCTCGGATCCAAACAAGAAGTTCCGAGAGCGTCATCGCGGTCGCATCAGCAAGGTTCTTTCCGGCAAGGCGCGTCGAGCGGACCTTCGCCGAGAGCCTTGTACCGCCGCAGTCCGGACAGGGGGATTCGCACAGAAAGCGCTCGACGCGCTTCATGCCCTTTTCGTCCTTCACCTTGGAAAGCGCATTTTCGACCGTATAGACCGCGGAATAATACGTGAAATCCATCTCGGTGGCGACATTCGTCTTCTCGTTCACATAGAAGATATGCCGCTTTTCGGCCGGGCCGTGGTAGACGATCTCCTTTTCCTCCGGCGTAAGATCCCGAAACGGCACGTCTGTCCGCACACCCATATCCCGCGCGAGATCCTTCATGAGCGACCACATGAGCGAGCCCCAGGGCGCAACGGCGCCCTCGTCGATCGTGAGCGAGTCGTCGGGCACGAGCTTCGTCTCATCGACCGTGCGCACGATGCCGGTGCCGGAACAGGTCGGGCAGGCGCCCTCGGAGTTGAAGGCCATCGCCTCGGCGCCGGGCCCGTAGAATTCAATGCCGCAGACCGGGCACTTCGTCGGCAGCATGAGCGCGACATCCATGCTTGGCGGACACAGGTGCCCGTTCGGGCAGCAATGGCTCCCGAGCCTTGAAAAGAGCAGCCGCAGGCTGTTCAAAAGCTCCGAGGCCGTGCCGAAGGTCGAGCGGATCCCCGGAATGCCGGGCCTCTGGTGCAGCGCGAGCGCCGCGGGGACGTGGCGGATTTCGTCGACATCTGCGCGCCCGGACTGCGAGATGCGCCGGCGGGTATAGGTCGAAAGCGCCTCCAGATAGCGCCGTGAGCCCTCGGCGTAAAGCGTGCCGAGGGCGAGTGAGGACTTGCCGGAGCCAGAGACCCCCGCGATCGCGACGAGCTTCCCGAGCGGGATGTCGACGTCGATGTTTTTCAGATTGTGTACCCGCGCCCCGCGCACAGTGATGCACCCGGGGGCGGAATGATCGGTGTTTGCCATGGAATGCCGCCTTTCGTGGGGTTCAAATGCGTGGATAGATCGATGCTGTCCGGAGTATAGCACAAAGCGAAAGCACGGGCAAGAGCGAGCAGGGTTTTGTCTCGGCAGGTGAACGATACCTCCTCCCCGTTTCGGCATCACGACTAAAATGCACAGAACTTTATTGGAACTTTTCACAAAAACTATCTCTGTTTTCCGGTACTTTGCCCGCAAAGGAAATATTGACAAATCGGCATATACATGTTACAATTCGGTAACAGAATTGATAACAAGTTGAAACCGACGTATGGGAAAGGAAAAAAACATGGCTGATACCGCCGCCCCGAAGGAGGGGCTCATTTATAAAGAGCATCCGCTCCGCCGCATCGGCAACATGATCTACTACGGCTCCATGGCCGACAAGTACATCATCTTCATGCAGGTGCTTGAGAGCAAAAAAGAGCAGGATCTGGACGTCGCGACCCGCGTCTCCGTACAGCTCCAGCTCACCGATCCCGACCTCAAAAGCCGGGACCGGGTGGTCAAGCGCAGCGAGAAAAACAGCCTCTACGCCGCAATGGACATCGCGGTGATCTGGCTGAACCGGGCACTGGCCGGAAAGTGATCCCTCAAAACCAACACGAAAGGACGTAACCCGACATGCATGCATTCGCCGCCAAGGCGATCCGCTCTCTGGTCCTTGCTGCCGGAGCGGTCACCCTTCTCACCTGCTCTGCCATGGCCGCCGATCAGGCCATCGGCGTCGGCGCCACCACCGGCTCCGCCCTTCGCCTCCGTGCTGAGGCCTCCTCTGACTCCTCCATCGTCACCCTGCTCGAAAAGGGCGTGGCGGTCGCCATTTTAGACGACAGCGACGAGGACTGGTTCCGCGTTGCCTACAACGGCAAGACCGGCTATGTCTCCGCGGATTACCTGGTCGTCGATCAGGATAACGAGTTCGATACCTACGGCCGCGTGAACGCCTCCGGCGTCAACGTCCGTGATTTCGCCACCATCGACGGTGATGTGATGACCGTCGTCGACGAGGGCAAGGTGCTCGACGTCATCGGCTTTGAAAACGGCTGGTATGCTGTCATGCTTGATAACGGCGAGGTCGGCTATGTCCGCTCTGATTTCCTGAACCTCACCGCCTCGAAGACGGCCGTCAGCGAGAGCGGGAATTCGATCGTCGATATGGCAAGGCAGTATCTCGGCGTGCGCTATGTCTATGGCGGCGCCTCCCCGAGCGGCTTCGACTGCTCCGGCTTCACGATGTATCTCTACGGCAAGCAGGGCGTGTCTCTGCCCCACTCCGCGACCTCCCAGTGGCAGAGCGGCGCGGGTACGCGCGTCTACTCCGTCGGTGAGCTGCAGCCCGGCGACCTCGTGTTCTTCTGCGACCCGTCCCGTTCCCTCGGCAAGGCCTGCTCCCACACCGGCATCTACATCGGCGGCGGCCAGATCATCCACGCCTCCTCCTCCCGCTCCGGCGGCGTGATCACGAGCGACCTCACGAGCGGCTACTACAACCGCTACTTCGTGGGCGGCATGCACATCGGCTGATCATACGCACCAAAACAACCTGTAAGCCGGCGCTTTGGCGTCGGCTTTTTTCATGGAGGCTTTTTATTTCAATGGAACTTGAAAACATGTACCAGAAGCTCGGCGTCAGCGCGCCGGTCTATGCCTACGGCGAGAAGGTGATCGCGGCGCTGAAGGAGCGCTTCGACGCGATCGACGCGATGGCTGAATACAACCAGTGCAAGGTGCTCTCGGCGATGCAGCGCAACCGCCTGAACGCGACGCACTTTGCCGCGACGACCGGCTACGGCTACAACGACGACGGCCGCGACAATTTAGAGCGTATCTACGCGGATATCTTCCACACTGAGGCCGCGCTCGTGCGCCCGCAGATCACCTGCGGCACCCACGCGCTCGCGGTCGCGCTCTCGGCGAATCTCCTGCCGGGCGACGAGCTGCTCTCCCCTGTCGGAGCGCCCTACGATACGCTGGAGGAGGTCATCGGCATCCGCGAGAGCCGCTGCTCATTGAAAGAATACGGCGTGACGTACGCCCAGTGCGATCTTCTGCCCGACGGCAGCTTTGATTACGAGGCGATCCGCAGAGCGATCAACGAGCGCACAAAGCTCGTGACGATCCAGCGCTCCAAGGGCTACGCGACGCGGCCGACCTTCTCGGTCGCCCAGATCGGTGAGCTGATCGCGTTCATCAAGAGCGTGAAGCCGGGCCTTAAGTGCATGGTCGACAACTGCTACGG
>CAMNAE010000160.1 GCA_946530565.1 uncultured Oscillibacter sp. | reverse complement strand
ATATTGGCCGCCATGCCGACGCAGCCGTCCCGATGCGCGATCAGCGTATCGAGCAGGTCTTTTGCCGCCGCCTGATCGTCGGGACCTGCCGGAGCGGACTTCTGTGCAAGGAAGATCGGGTCTTTCATGATCGGCCGTTCCATGTGATACCCCCTGTAAACGAGATTCGGCAGGGAGCGCAGCTCCCTGCCTGAAGTATAGCATCTTTACGGTATTCAGGCAACTGTTTGAAAGCAGCTGCAGAGCGTCGCGCCGGGAAAAAACGCCTTTGAGCCGCTGCGGCTCAAAGGCGTTTGTCGATCCTCAAAAAAGGCGTCGTGTGAAAGAAAAAACCGCTGATATCCTCCGGGGAATACTGCTCGTTGTTCATCCACCAGCGGAGCGCTGGTCCACAACGCCGGCTCCTGCTTTGTCGTGCTGCTCGCCGCGCTGCTCTACGACCGGAAATACGTCTGAGCGCGCAGGTTTTTTGATCGTGCCGCCTGTGGGAAGGATGCGCTGCCGGGCGCAAAAAGCAGCGATGCGCCGGCATTCAGACTGATTCCGGATAAAGCGCCTGCATTCAGGCGTTTTGCATCGCTGCTGCGCTGCGCGAGGCAGCAGCCTGCTCAGTCCAGGATCCTGCCGTCCCGGGAGATCGTGACGACCTGCCATGGGATGAATTTGCCGCTGTTTCTGAGCGCGTTTTCCGCCGCTCGCTGAAGACCGCCGCAGCAGGGCACCTCCATGCGGACGATCGTCACGCTCCGGATATCGTTGTTTCTGATGATCTCCGTGAGTTTTTCACTGTAGTCCACCGCGTCCAGCTTCGGACAGCCGATGATCGTGACCTTTCCGCGCATGAAGTCCTCATGCATGCCGGCATAGGCATAGGCCGTGCAGTCGGCGGCGATCAAAAGCTTCGCTCCTGCAAAGAAGGGCGCCTCCGTCGGAAGCAGCCTGATCTGGCAGGGCCACTGTGCAAGGCGGGAAACGGGCTGCCCGGCGCTGACAGGCGCGCGCTCCTTCCCGCTTTTCTCAAACTCCATCATCCTTGATCCGGGGCAGCCGCCCCCCGGCTGGACCTGCTTCATCGATCCTGTCTTCCTGTCCTCCTGCGCCTTTCTGACTGCCGCCTCGTCGTAGGCGGGCGCTTCTCTTTCCTCAAACGAGATCGCGCCGGTCGGACAGGAAGGCAGACAGTCACCGAAGCCGTCACAGAAATGCTCTCGCATCAGCTTTGCTTTGCCGCCGACCATGTCAATGGCTCCTTCATGGCAGGCTGAAGCGCACAGCCCGCAGCCGTTGCACTTTTCCTCGTCTATATGGATGATCTTACGGATCATTGTGGGATCCTCCTCTCTTGATCTGATCCAATTATACGGATCATAAAGCAAAAAATCTGTATCCCGAGATACAGATCACATATTTTTCGTGTATCATAATGTCTACTGAATAAACCGCAAAGCGGTTTATTCGCAGGGCGAAGCCCTGTCATTCGTCAAATCCGTAGGATTTTGACGAATTCAGCCATTATTGCAATGCGTTTATCAGGAAAAACAATGGTTTGTTTTTCCTGCTTGGATTTGCTCAGTACGCATTATCATAGAGGCAAGGCTACGAAAAAGGAGAACCGCGATGGATGACTCTGTACTTGAAAAAAGCGCGCTGTTTGCAGGCGTTCCGGCAAAAAAGCTGCGTGCAGAACTTGCATCTGTGCCCCATCACATTCAGCATTATGAGAAAGGCGAGACGGTATTTCACCTGCTGGAGGAGGCCGACCGGATCGGTTTGATCCTGAGGGGGCGCGTGCAGGCGCAAAAGCCTTTCCCTGACGGCAGCCAGGTCAATGTTACCGTCGGTGGCCCCGGTGAATTGATCGGAGCCGCTGCCGTTTTTTCCCGTGCGCGGACCTATCCGTGTGATATTGTGTCGCTGGAGCCCGGCGCGATCATGATGTTCCGCAGAGAGGACATGCTTCTTCTATTGCAGAAGGACGTGCGGATCATGGAAAACTTTATGGCAGAGCTTGCGACGGCCACCTATATGCTGCAGCAGAGATTGGAGCTTTTATCCCATCACGGGATCGCGCAGAAAGCGGCATTCTGGCTTTTGATGCAGATCAGGCAATCAGGAAGCTCTGCGGTCATGATCCCGGGATCCATGTCCAAATGGGCCTTGATCCTGAACGTATCCAGGCCGTCGCTCCACAGGGAGATCAGAAAGCTGGAAGAAAACGGCATCATCCGGTCTGCGGGCAAACGTATCGAGGTTCTGGATCAGGACGCTCTGCAGTCAGTGCTCAGCGGTTGAGGCATAACAGACCCGCCCGGATCCCGGGCGGGCAATTGTTTTCAGGCGCTCAGGCTCAAAGCTGCGCCGTCCTGATAAACGATGAGCTCATCCACCGTCACGCCGAACACCGCTGCAAGCACGACGATGTTGTCGAGTGTGGGCAGCGCTGTGCCGCGCTGCCACTTGTAGATGGCCTGCGGCGTTGAAAAGCCGAAGACGGCCTGAAGATCGCGGACCGTCAGCCCTGCCCGTATTCTGAGAAACGTGATGTTTCTTCCGGTTGCGGTCATGTCGATGACCGGAATGCGATTCATTTCATTTACGCTCCTTACCCGGCGCTGAGCCGGGTAAGCGCCCGGCTCAGTTGGCCTTGAAATTATAAATGGGTCTCAGGACCTCGATCACATCGACGCTCTCTTCGATCACGCCGATGATGTCGGAAAGGGACTTATACGCCATAGGCGCCTCGTCGAGCGTCGATTCATTGACCGAGGTGGTGTAGATGCCCGCCATCTCCCGGCGGTACTCCTCCATGTCAAGATTCGCCCTCGCTGCCGTGCGGGACATGATGCGCCCTGCGCCGTGGGGTGCCGAGAAATTCCACTCGGGGTTGCCCTTGCCGACGGCGAGCACGCTGCCGTCGCGCATGTTGATGGGGATCAGGACCTTTTCGCCCCTGTGGGCGGCGATCGCACCCTTGCGCAGGATCATCTCATCCGTGTCGATGTAGTTGTGGATCGTGTGGAAGGCGTCCTCCGCGGTCAGGCCGCTGCGCGAGAGCAGGATCTCCGCCATTTTTTCGCGGCTGCGGCGGGCGAAGCGCTGGCAGATCTCCACGTCGAAGAGATAGTCGGCAAGATACTGCCCGTAGACGAAGCACAGGTCTTCCGGGATCGTGGTCTCATGGCTCTTCCAGTGCAGCGCCTTGAGCGCGCACTCGATCTCACTGCGGCGCCCGGCGGCCTTGTATTCCGCGATCAGCGCGTCGCGCCGCGCGAAATACTCCTCTTTGCCGCGGTTCAGGTCGATCGCGAGGCGCTGGTAATGCTCCGCGACTTGCTTGCCGAGGTTACGCGAGCCGGAGTGGATGACAAGATACTTCGTGCCGTCGGCGGCCTGATCGACTTCGATGAAGTGATTTCCGCCGCCGAGCGTGCCGAGACTGCGCTCGAGGCGCCGCGTGTCCCTGAGCGCGCGATAGCAGCGAAGCTCCGTCAGGTCAAAGCGCTCCTGCCGCCCCTCCCAGACGTTCATGCCGGAGGGGATGAAGTGCGCCGCCTCATCGAGCTTTTCAAGGTCGATCTCCCGCTCGGCAAGGCGCAGCGTGTACATGCCGCAGCCGATATCCACACCGACGACATTCGGCACGGCCTTATCGATGATCGTCATCGTGGTGCCGATCGTACAGCCCTTGCCGGCGTGGACGTCCGGCATGATGCGGATCCGGCTGCCCTCGGTGAAGGGATAGTCGCACATGCGGCGGATCTGCTCGATCGCCTCATCCTCGATGACGCTGGCATAGCAGATCGCGGTATTTACTTTTCCTCTGATCTCAAGCATGTTTTTCACCTCACAAACATACATTCATCTTACTAGATATACGGAAAAAGCCGCCTGTCTCATACAAGACAGGCGGCCTGCTGATATCTGATCCGACTTTTAAAATCGTTTTAACCGTATTAAAAGGTCATGAGATCATGCAGTCCAACTGCTCTGCCTTATATGAGCGCGCGAAAGCTTCGCCCAGTCGATCGATACTGGACGGGAATCGTTCCGTATGCTCCAGGTCGGCATAAGCAAAGCAGGCTTTGAACATGACTCATTTCCTTTCCGGGCGCACGCCCTGATATCTGAGGCCACTATAACATAAACGCGTGTGTTTGTAAATAAACCTGTGGTATAAAAGTTGACGCAAAACAGCATGTGCTTTGCTCCTGCCCTCTTCTACAGCAGTCCACATATTTGTTCATTTTCTGCATTTTTTGCGTCTTTTTGCGATAGCAATTATTGTTATTATACAAAAATCGTGCTGTGATCTCATGTAGAAAAAGCAAAAACAAAGCTGTTTGCGCAGCCGGGAAAGCGGCTCGCACGAGCTGAAACATGACCGGGCTGCACAGCGGAAGCATTTCACGCACAAAGAAAGGGAGGTCTCACAATGCAAAAGATCGGCAGGATCCGGCGCTTCATTCGCCCGCTTCTATCCACAGTGCTTGCGATCTGCATGCTCTTGCCCTGTATGGGCACCGCGCTGGCCGGGGAAGTCTCCGGCCTGAACAGCGCACAGCGGCACGTCGTATGCCGGGATCTTTCAAACACTGAGACTGTGCGTCTTTGCTATGAGGCGATGCTTGCA
>CAMNAE010000159.1 GCA_946530565.1 uncultured Oscillibacter sp. | reverse complement strand
ACGAGCGCAGCAGCGCCGTGTTCGTCGAAGGCTGCCTCGTGCTCGAGAAGAAAGAGGTCGAGGTAGGGCCGGATGCCGAGGCCGCCGTGGGAGAAGTGGTAGCTCATGTGCGCGAGCACGTGGAAGAGCAGGAAGTCCGGCTGCATTCGGTGCCGAGACGCGCCCGGGGCGACGGGCTGCGCGTATTGCCAGACGAGCGAGAGCACGGGATCCAGGCGTTCGTCATGTTCCCTGACGCTGAAGTGCAGCTCAAGACAGGCGCCGCCCGAAAAGAGCGTCACATCGTGGTAGTTCCGCGTGCCTTTCTGAAAGCCGTTCTCCGCAAGCGTTTCCAGCGCGTGTGGGAGATCGTCTTCGTGTACGAGAATGTCGATGTCGGCGCTCGTGCGCAGCCAGGGCTCCGGGTAGAGCCCGCGCAGAACCGCGCCCTTTAACGGCAGATACGCGACCCCTGCCTTTTCAAGGCAGGCGCAGGCGTTACGCTCCGCGATATCCAGCAGCAGAAAGCTCCGGGCGAAGCTCAATCTCAGCTGCGAAAGCGACGCCGCCTGCGCGTCGGAAAGCGTGAGGCCCTGCAGCCCCTGCCACAGGAGCGGCGCGAGGCCCTGCCGCTCAGCGAGATCAGCAAGCGCCTGGAAGTCCTCACCCTGAGGCACGTCCGTCACGGCAGCCGGCGCCGTGAGCCCGAGCCCGCGGCGCACAAGCGGCAGAAGATACGCTTCAAACAGGCGCGCCTTTTCCTCCGCCTCTTCTCTCAGCTCTTCCGCCATACCATCGTGTTCACGACGCCGGTAAAGCTCTGGATGATCCGAATCACCTTGTCGCTGACATTCTCGTCGAGATAGTCGGGCACCGGAGCAATGCCGGCATTCGCCTCGGTCTGAGCAATTGCGACGGCCGTCTCAACGCTCTGCAAAAGGCCCTCTGTCGATATGCCCGAGAGGATGAAACAGCCCCTTTCCATCGCCTCGGGCCGCTCGGTCGACGTCCGGATGCAGACTGCCGGGAAGGGGCGGCCGATTGAAGCATAGAATGCGGACTCTTCGGGCAGGGTGCCGGAGTCGGAGACGACGCAGTATGCGTTTTGCTGCAGACAGTTATAGTCGTGGAAGCCGAGCGGTTCGTGTCGGATCACCCGCCTGTCGAGCGCGAAGCCGCTCGCTTCCAGGCGCTTGCGGGAGCGCGGGTGACAGGAATAGAGGATCGGCAGGTCATATTGCACGGCAAGCGCATTGATCGCTGTAAAAAGACTTAAGAAATTCGCATCGGTGTCGATGTTCTCCTCGCGATGGGCGGAGAGGAGCAGATACTGCCCCTTTTCAAGGCCGAGCTGCGCGTGGATGTTGCTTGCGTCGATCGCGTCCAGATTCGCGCGCAGCACTTCGGTCATCGGGGAGCCGGTCACGAAGGTGCGCTCTTTGGGGAGCCCGCAATCCGCGAGATAGCGGCGCGCGTGCTCCGAGTAGGCGAGGTTCACGTCGGAGATGATATCGACGATGCGGCGGTTCGTCTCCTCAGGCAGACATTCGTCCTTGCAGCGGTTGCCGGCCTCCATGTGAAAGATCGGGATGTGCAGGCGCTTCGCGCCGATCACGCTCAGGCAGGAGTTCGTGTCGCCGAGAACGAGCAGCGCGTCGGGTTTTAGATCCGCCATGGCCTTGTACGACGCCGCGATGATGTTGCCCATCGTCTCACCGAGGTCGGCGCCGACGGCATCGAGATAAAGATCGGGCGCGGCGAGGCGCAGATCCTTGAAGAACACGCCGTTTAAACTGTAATCGTAGTTCTGACCGGTGTGCACGAGCAGTGTATCGAAGTACGAACGGCACTTGCGGATCACCTCGGAGAGGCGGATGATCTCAGGCCGGGTGCCCACGATGATCATGAGCCTGAGTTTGCCGTTATTCTGCCAAGCAGCCATGGGAATGCCTCCTATACCTCTTCAAAAAACGTGTCCGGGCGAGCAGGATCGAAGACCTCGTTCGCCCACATGATCGTCACGAGATCCTCGGTCTCGGAGAGATTCTCGATGCTGTGCGTCCAGCCCGGAAGCATCTGTACGGATTCGATCTTTTCGCCGCTCACATCAAATTCCCGCGTTTCACCGCTTGCCAGATCCCGCATGCGGATGCGTCCGCGGCCGGAGACGACGATGAACTGCTCGAGCTTGGAGTTGTGCCAGTGCTGCCCCTTGGTGACGCCGGGCTTTGTGATGTTCACGCTGACCTGCCCGGCGCTGCGGGACTTTAAAAGCTCGGTAAAGGAGCCACGCGCGTCGGCGTGCGTCGTGAGCGGAAAGGCCGTGAGCCGTTCGGGCAGATAGCTTATGTACATGGAATAGAGCTTTTTTTCAAAGCTCCCGGGCGTGAGCGTGGGGACGAGCAGCGTTTCCGGCTGGGCGCGGAATGATTTAAGCAGCGTGACGATCTCGCCGAGCGTCGCCCGGTGCGTTGCCGCGCAGGCGCAGAAGCGGGGATCGTCCGCGACGTGCGGATGCCCCTCGAGCGCATCGTACAGTTCCTCGAGAAGGTCGTCAATAAAGAGCAGCTCGAGCTCGATCGATGGGGCGGTGACCGTGATCGGCTCGTCGCGCGCGATGTGGTGGCAGAAGGTCGCGACCGCGGAATTATAATCCGGCCGGATCCACTTGCCGACCAGATTCGGGAGACGATAGACGTACACGCGCGCGCCGGTCTCGGCGGCATAGTGAAAGAGAAGATCCTCGGCGTCGCGTTTTGACCGGCCGTAGAGGGAGCCGGTGAATCTGCCGGCGAGCGTCGCCTGAAGCGATGAGCTGAAGAGGACCGGACAGGTGTTGCCGGCCTTCCTCAGCGCCGCAAGGAGCTGCGCCGTGAAGCCGACGTTGCCGCGTTGGAAGTCCGCGGGATCTTCAGGCCGATTCACGCCGGCGAAGTGGAAGACGAAGTCGGCTTTGGCTGCGCACTCCGCGAGCTGCTCCGGCAGAATCCCGCGCGTGACGGCGAAGATCTCGCCGATGGAAAGAGCGGGCCGTGTGCGGTTTTTCCCGTCACGAATGGCTTTTAAATTCTCGACGAGGTTCTTTCCGAGGAACCCGGCCGCGCCGGTGATCAGTATGTTCATTGGCTTTTTCATCTCTTCTCAAACATGCCGGATGCCGTCGAGCTCCTCGCGCACGTAGTCGGTCGTGAGGAGCTTTTCGACGACGCCGTCGACGCTCAGGCGCCGGGTGTTGTGGCTCGTATAGCTCTCCTCGGCCTGGGTCTCGACCTTGCCCTCGACGAAATACTTGTCGTAATTCAAATCGCGGTTGTCGGCGCAAACGCGGAAGTAGTTCCCCATGTCCTCGCTCCGGAGGCGCTCCTCGCGCGTCATCAGCGTCTCAAAGAGCTTCTCGCCGTGCCGTGTGCCGATGAAGTTCGTTCCGGTGTCGCCGAAGAGCTTCTGCACGGCCTTCGCAAGATCCGCGATCGTGCTCGCGTCCGCTTTTTGGATGAAGAGGTCGCCGGGGTTAGCGTGCTCGAAGGCGAAGCGCACGAGCTCGACCGCCTCGTCGAGGTTCATCAAAAAGCGCGTCATGTCCGGATTCGTGATCGTGACCGGGGCCCCGGCGCGGATCTGGTCGATAAAGAGCGGGATCACAGAGCCGCGCGAGCACATGACGTTGCCGTAGCGCGTGCAGCAGATCACTGTGCCGCCGCGCTCCGCCGCCACACGCGCGTTCGCCGTGATCACGTGCTCCATCATGGCCTTGGAGATGCCCATTGCATTGATCGGATAGGCCGCCTTGTCGGTCGAGAGGCAGACGACGCGCTTCACGCCCGCGTCGATCGCGGCGTGGAGCACATTGTCGGTGCCCTCGATATTCGTTTTGACCGCCTGCATCGGGAAGAACTCACAGGATGGCACCTGCTTCAGGGCCGCCGCGTGGAAGATGAAGTCCACGCCCGGCATCGCGTCGGCCACAGAGCGCTTATCGCGCACGTCGCCGACGTAGAACTTCACCTTGCGGGCCTGGTCGGGGTATTTGGCCTGAAGGGCGTGGCGCATGTCGTCCTGCTTTTTCTCGTCGCGGGAGAAGATGCGGATCTCGCCGATGTCGGAGGTCAAAAAGTGCTTGAGCACCGTGTTGCCGAAAGACCCGGTGCCGCCGGTGATGAGAAGGGTAGCGTTTTGGAAAGTGGACATGGTTGGTACCTCGTGGTAGGGGTGAAATTTGAGACCGGCCGGCTTGCAATGTTGCTTTAGCTGCAATCAGCGCAAGATCAGCTATTGCTATCTGATATCTAATGCATCGCCACATAATAGCTAAAAAGCGAATGGCGCAGGGCGTTTGTCTATCGCTGCAAATCCCGCTTGATTTGCGTTGTGCTGATTTCGGGCGTCCGCGGAAGATAAACGACCTCCACGCCCTCGCCCTTAAGGAAATCAAAGCGGCCTTTCCAGTCATCGCCAATCACAAAGGTGTCAACATGATATTCGTGCACGTCCGACGCTTTCTGCTCCCAGCTTTCTTCCGGAATCACCAAATCAACATAGCGGATCGACTCCAAAAGCTCTTTGCGCTGTTCAAATGTAAAGTAGCATTTCTTCTGCTTTTCGTTCCAGTTGAACGCATCCGTAGAAAGCGCCACTATCAGGTAGTCACCCAGTGCTTTTGCCCTCTTCAGGAGGTTGATATGGC
>CAMNAE010000158.1 GCA_946530565.1 uncultured Oscillibacter sp. | reverse complement strand
GGGGCGGGTGCCCGCCATCTGCAGGCGCTTCATGAGGCACAGCGCCATAAAGTGCCCGACGTGAAGGGAATCGGCTGTCGGGTCGAAGCCGATGTAGAAGCGGGCCTTGCCGCCGTTGACGAGCTCGCGGATCTCGCCCTCATCGGTCACCTGTGCGATCAGGCCGCGGGATAGAAGTTCTTCGTAGATCTGCATGTTGATTTCACTCCAAATGTCTTAATGAATGACAGAAAATCTGTAAAGTTATTTCACTGTTCAGCGAATGCTGTTCCTGTAAGCTGCCGCCTGTGCAAGGAGCTCCCGCGCACCGGAGAGCTGCGCGGGCGTGAGACGGTCGCCGCCGGTGATGCGCCCGAGCTCCCGCGCCCGTCCCTCGTCGTCAAGCTCGGTCACGCGGGTGTAGGTGCGGCCGTTCCGCTCGCCCTTTTCCACGCAGAAATGCGTGTCGGCCATCGCCGCGAGCTGCGGCAGGTGCGTCACGCAGAGCACCTGCTTTTGCCGCGAGACCTGCGCGAGCTTTTCGGCGACGCGCTGGGCCGCGCGTCCCGAGACGCCGGTGTCGACCTCGTCGAAGACCATCGTGCCGATGTCCTCCTGACTCGAGAGCACGTTTTTGAGCGCGAGCATAATGCGCGCGAGCTCGCCGCCGGAGGCGATCTTCGCGATCGGCCGGAGCTCCTCGCCGACGTTCGCGCTCATCAAAAAGCGGATCTGGTCGCAGCCGTCGGGCCCCGGATCCTTCGCTGTGATCTCGATCGCGAAGCGGACCTTTTTCATATCGAGGTCCCGGAGCTCCCGGGCGATCGCCTCCTCGAGCGTTTTGGCGCGCTCCGTGCGCACGCTCGTGAGCTCAGCGCCGCGCGCGCGGACCGCCTCGGCGGCCTTTTTCTCTTTGGCGCGCAAATGCTGCAGCGTATCGTCTGAGGTCTGGATCTCATCCAGCTGCGCAAGACAGCGGGCGAGATAGGCCATCATCTCCTCGACCGTCGCGCCGTATTTCTTCTTGAGCCGGTAGAGCTGATCCGAGCGGCTCTCGACCGCGTCGAGCTCCGCCGGGGAGAAATCGAATTCCTCGCGCTTGTCGCGCACGAGCGCGGCGACGTCCATGAGCTCGCTGCGCGCGCCCTCGAGCCGCTCCACAAGCGCCGCGATGTCGCCCGAGAGCGAGCGGATCGAATGGAGCGCGCCGATCGCCTCGTCGACGGCCTCGAGCGCGCCGCCGTACTCGCCGCCTGAGAGCGCCCCGTCGGCGCGGGAGAGCGCGCCGATGTATTTTTCGCCGCTCCTGAGCAGGTTCCGCCGCTCGGTAAGCGCCTCGTCCTCGCCCTCTTTTAGCTCCGCCCGCTCGAGCTCGTCGATCTGGAAGCGCAGCGAGTCGATGCGGCGGGCCTTTTCGGACTCATCCATCTCAAGCGCGCGGATCGAAGCGCGCAGCTCGCTCAGGTGCGTCCAGGCCTCCTGATAGGCGGTGAGCTCCCGGTCGGTCCTGCCGTAGCGGTCGAGGTACCAGCCGTGCATCTCCTCGTCGAGCAGCTGCTGCCCGTCGTGCTGGCCGTGGATGTTCAAAAGGTTCCTGCCGAGCGTTTTGAGCTGCGCAACGCTCAGGGGCCGGCCGTTCGCGCGGCAAAGGTTCCTGCCGTCGGCGCCGACCTCGCGCTGGAGCAGCAGCTCGCCGTTTTCGTCCGGCGTCACGCCGGCGTCAGCAAGGCCGGGGAGCTCGGGCGGGACCGCCGTAAAGAGCGCGGATACAAAGGCCTTGTCCGCGCCGGTGCGGATCAGCTCGCGGGACGTGCGCCCGCCGAGCACCGCGTTCATCGCGTCGATCACGATCGACTTGCCTGCGCCGGTCTCGCCGGTGAGCGCATTGAAGCCGGGGCGGAAGCGGATGTCCGCCGATTCGATCACCGCGATATTCTCGATGTGCAAAAGCTCGAGCATGCGCTCCCCTCCCCTCTGACAAAGGATCTCATTTCTGATTTCAGACGGTTTATGCGAAAGACGTTTGCAAAGCGGCAACACCACAGGTGCGAAATTCCTTCCCCCAGCGGGGGAAGGTGGCATTCGCCGTCTCCCGCAAGGCGGATGACGGATGAGGGAGAAGGCTTCGATACGCTCCTGTATCAGAATATCGTACTATTCTGAGGGCTTCTCCCTCTCCTGCCGCCTGCGGGCGGCACCCTCCCCCGCTGGGGGAGGGAAGAGATATCACGCAATCTTTCATCCATTTCGTGCCCGGCAAACGCAGCACAGGCTGTCCCTGTATGTTTCTTTGGAACGCCTCAGAGCATCGCGCGGATCTCCTCGCAGAAGGACATGGCGGATTCCGTGTCCCGCATCACGAGAAAGACCGTATCGTCGCCCGCGAGCGTGCCGACCATGTAGCCGATGTCCATATTGTCCATGGCGGAGCAGGCGGCGCTGGCAAGGCCCGGCATCGTTTTGAGCACGACGATGTTCTGCGCGTAGTCGATCGAATTGACGCTCTCGCGGAAGATCGTGCGCAGCTTCTCGGCGATGTTGAGCCGGGTGTGCGTGCCGCTCGGCGCGTATTTATAGACGCCGGGGCCCACGGGCTCCTTGATGAGATGCAGCTGCTTGATGTCGCGGGAGATCGTCGCCTGCGTGGAGTGGATCCCCTGCTCGGCAAGCCGCGCAAGGAGCTGCTCCTGCGTCTCGATGTTCTCCTCGGCGATGATCGCAAGGATGCGGTTCTGTCTTTCGTTTTTCACATCGTCTGCCCTCCGGGGAACATCTTTCTTGAGAAGATCTCGCAGAAATTGCGGTCGCTCAGGCGGATCAGCTTGAGCGTTTTATCGCTGCGGGCGACCCGCACCACGTCCTCCGAGCGCAGGTCAAAGGCCCGGCTCTCGTCGACGAACAGGAACACGGGCTTTCTCCCGTTGCGCTCGAGCTCCACCGTGAGCACATGCTCCGGCGAGAGCACATACGACGAAAAGCGCATCGTATGCACGCAGATCGGGCAGACCTCGATGCACTCGGCCGTCGGCTCCATGACCGGACCGCCTGCCGAGAGCGAATAGGCGGTCGAGCCGGTCGGCGTCGCGATGATGACGCCGTCGCCCGAGACCGTCGCGAGATGGTTCCCGTCGGACGAGATCTTCAGGTGGATCACATGGGAGATCGGGCCCTCGCGGATGACCGCGTCGTTGAGCCCGAGATTGCTGTAGATGATCCGCTCGCCGCGCCGCACGGTCACGTCGAGCATCATGCGCTCCTCGATCCGGTAGTCGCGGGTCTTAAGGCGGCGCAGCAGCTCCAGCTCGCTCGTCTCGAGCTCCGCGATGAAGCCGAGGCCGCCCATATTGACGCCGAGCAGCGGGATCTCGTTCATCGCCGCAAGGCGCGAGAGGTGCAGTATCGTCCCGTCGCCGCCGAAGGTCACGATGGCCTCGGCGCCCTCCAGTTCCCGCTGCAGCGGCTTCAACTCCGAGCCCCTGCCGCGAAACGGCTTCGGGTCCCGAAAGGGCGAGCAGAGCACGGGCTTAAGTCCCGCCTCGCGCAGGATCTTTTCAGCGGTGCGGGTCGCACTTAAGTCCACGTCCCGGCTGGGATTCGGACAGAGTATGATTTTTCCTTCCGTCATCACTTGCTTCACTCCTCCTTCAGCTCCGCGTGGGAAGCTGCGACCAGCGCCTTGAGATCCGGGATCTGCGGCGCGGCGTCGGGCTCTGCACTCAAAAAACCAAGGTACTCGATGTTCCCCTCCGGGCCGCGGATCGGCGACCAGGTGAGGCCCTGCACGGTAAAGCCCGCCGAGGCGGCGTGCTCCAGAAAGTGCTCAAGCACCTCAAGATGCACGGCCGGATCGCGCACGACGCCCTTTTTGCCGACCTTTTCGCGTCCCGCCTCAAACTGGGGCTTTACGAGGCAGGCGACATGCGCGCTGTCTTTTAAGACCGTGCGCAGCGCGGGCAATATCAGCTTCAGGGAGATAAAGCTCACGTCCACCGAGGCGAAATCCAACGCTTCGGGTATGAGCTCGGGCGAGAGCAGGCGCGCGTTCGTGCGCTCGAGGTTCACGACCCGCTCATCGGTACGGAGCTTCCAGGCGAGCTGGCCGTAGCCGACGTCGACCGCGTAGACCTTCGCCGCCCCGTTTTGGAGCATGCAGTCGGTAAAGCCGCCGGTCGAGGCGCCGATGTCGCCGCAGACGCAGCCCGCGAGCGTGATCGGGAAGGCCGCCATCGCCTTTTCGAGCTTGAGTCCGCCGCGGCTGACGTATTTGAGCCCGCCGCCGCGCAGCTCGATCGCGGCGTCGTCAGAAACCGGCATGCCGGGCTTGTCGGCCCGCTGGCCATTCACGAAGACCTGCCCGCTCATGATGACGGCGACCGCCTTCTGGCGGCTCTCAAAGAGATTTCGCTCCATCAAAAGGACGTCCAGACGCTTCTTTTTCACGGCCGCACCTCCATGGCGACGCGCTCTGCGAGCGCGCGCGCCGAGAGGCCATAGCGCTCCTGCAGCTCAGCAACGCTCCCCGCCGGAACGGGAGTATCGCCGAGGTTCACTAAGAGCAGCCTTTCCGGGATGCAGCGCTTTTCAAGAAGCAGCGCCGCGACACGCTCCCCCACCGCGCCGGCGCGATAGGCATCCTCGGCAACAAGCAGGCAGCGCGTGTCTTGTAAATATCGGAGCAGGTCCTCCTGAGGCAGCGGATTCAGGCGGTTGAGCTTCAGGACC
>CAMNAE010000157.1 GCA_946530565.1 uncultured Oscillibacter sp. | reverse complement strand
GTGCCGTCGAGGGGCAGGCTGTTGCGCTCGCGGCCGTCGTAGCGGTAATAGGCGTCGGCGACGGCCGGGGCGGTCGGGATCGCCGTGATCTCACCGATGCCGATCGCGCCTCTTGCGACATTCAGCCCCGGCTTTTCCACGATGATCGGCACGATCTCGGGGATCTGATTGGCCTTGAAGAGACCGAGCGTGCCGTATTTTGCGGTCGGATGACAGTCGACGAGCGGGTACTTTTCGGTGAGCGCGAAGCCCAGGCTCATGACGACGCCGCCCTGGATCTGCCCCTCGATCGAGAGGGGATTGACCGCCCGGCCGACATCGTGCGCGGCGACGATCTTTTCGATCCTGCCGTCCTCCCCCAGGATGCAGATCTGCGTCGCGTAGCCGTAGGCGATATGGCTCACCGGATTGGGGACCGGCGCGCCCAGCGGGTCGGTCCTGCCGAGGTACTCCCCGTAGAATTCCTGTCCGACGAGGTCTGAGAGGTTCTTCCCCTCAAGGGCCTCGTTCAGCTTTTCACAGGCTCTGCGGCAGGCCTCGCCGGTGAAGAGCGTCTGCCGGGAGCCGGACGTCGTTCCGGAGTCCGGAGAGGTCGAGGTGTCGGAGCGCTCATAGACGAGCTGCTCAGGCGAAAGCCGCGTCTCCTCGCAGATCATCTGCTCGAGCACCGTGCCGAGCCCCTGCCCGATGCAGGAGGCGCCGGCATAGATGTGGAGCTTGAGATCATCTTCGACCTTCAAGCGCACGCGGCCGGTATCGGGAATGCCGACGCCGACGCCCGCGTTCTTCATCGCGCAGGCGATGCCGACGTACTTCGCCGCGTCATAATAGGGCTTGATCGCCTCGAGCGTCTCGACAAGGCCGGTGCTGCCGTCGACGATCTGTCCGTTTGGGAGCACCTCGCCGGGGCGGATCGCGTTGCGCATGCGGATCTCCCAGGGGGAGATGCCGACAAGGTCCGCCATGCGGTTCAAAAGCGTCTCGATGCAGAAGCAGGTCTGCGTGACGCCGAAGCCGCGGAAGGCGCCGGCCGGCGGATTGTTCGTATAATAGGCCCAGCCGTCGATCTCGAAATTCTCGTAGTGATAGGGTCCGGCCGCGTGGGTGCAGGCGCGCTCCAAAACCGGACCGCCGAGCGAGGCGTAGGCGCCGGTATCGGCGATGACCTCGGCCGCGACGCCCTGGATGATGCCGTTTTCATCACAGCCGATCGAAAAGTCCATCTCCATCGGGTGGCGCTTCGGGTGGATGAGCAGGCTCTCGGCGCGCGTCAGCTTCACCTTGACCGGCTTTTTGAGGAGATAGGCCAAAAGAGCCGCATGGTGCTGCACGGTCACATCCTCTTTGCCGCCGAAGCCGCCGCCGACCAGGCAGTTGCGCACGACGACCTGCTCCGGCGGGAGGCCGAGCATGCCCATCGTCTCGTGCTGCGTATCATACGCGCCCTGATCGGTCGAGAAGATCTTGACACCGCCGTTTTCAAGCGGCACCGCGACCGCGCACTCCGGCTCCAAAAACGCATGCTCGGTCCAGGGGGTCGAGAAGTGCTGCGTCAGAACGTGCTTCGACTTTGCGATCGCCATGGCCGGGTTCCCGCGCTGGATGTGCTTGTGGGCGAGCAGATTCCCCTCGCTGTGGACCTTCGGCGCGTCGTGCAGCATCGCCTCGCGCGGCGAGCGCACCATCGGGAGCTCTTCGTATTCGATCTTCACAAGCGCCTTCGCCTGCTGCAGTATTTCGGGTGTCGTCGCCGCGACGAGGCAGATCGCGTCGCCCAGATAGTGCGTGATACCGCCGACCGGGATCATCGTGTCCCAGTCCTTTTTCAAATGCCCGACCTTGTTTTTACCGGGGACGTCGTCCGCCGTGAAAACGCCGAGCACGCCCGGGAGCGCCTTTGCCTCGGACGCGTCGATCGAAACGACACGCGCGCGCGGGTAGGCAGAGCGCACCGCCGAGCCATAGATCAGATCCGGGAAGTCGGCATCGGTGATGTCGTCGGGATAGACGCCCGTGCCGGTCACCTTCTCGGCGACGTCGATCCGGGGGATGCGCGCGCCCAGGCCGCTGCCGGGCGCTTCGTCCGGGACCGCACCGGCTCTTAAATATTCCGCCGCAAGCAGTATCGCGTCGATGATCTTCACATAGCCCGTGCAGCGGCAGATGTTGCTGCGGATCGCAAAGGCCGCCTCCGCGCGCGTCGGGTTCGGGTTCGTATCCAAAAGTCCCTTGGCACACATGACCATGCCCGGGATGCAGAAGCCGCACTGCACCGCACCAGCGCGGCCGAAGGCGGCGGTGTAGACCTGCTTTTCAAAGTCCGTCAGCCCCTCGACCGTTACGACCGACTTGCCGTCGAGCTTGTCGGTCTGCTGCACGCAGGCGCGCACGGCCTTTCCGTCGACGAGCACCGTGCAGGTGCCGCAGGCACCCTCGCTGCAGCCGTCCTTCGCGGCGGTGAGGTGCAGCACATCGCGGAGATACCGCAAAAGCCGTGTATTGCCTTCGATCGTGTATTCTTTGCCGTTGATCGTGACCCGCGCCATCTCATCCACCCCGTCTCCATTGGCGACTTACACAAAGGTCGACCCTTTATTCGAAATATTATACCCCATTTTTGCAGCTAATACAACTGCCTCAATGCCGCCCCGTGATTCTTTCTGGAGAATAGCGAGTATGAGTCGATCTCTTTCATTGCAGGGAGTCCAGAGGGGCATTCGCCCCTCTGGTTTCCCGCCCGCAGGCGGGAAAAATAATGATCGTTTTTTCCGGCGGCGTGGCCTCACAAATTCCCGTGGGGTCTCCCGAGGCCCGTTCCTTTGGGCCGAGGGTGTACGTCGGTAAAAACACCTCTCACGGAGCGAACGTGCGGCCCACAGGGCCGTGCGCTGAGCGCAGTGCGATCCTTTTTCGCTCAGAACCGTCAGGTTCTGAGCGAGCGAAGCTCCCACCCCACCAGCAGCGCGCCCTTTTCCACCGAGACCGTCGCCTCCGGCGCCGCAAAGTGGTTGCTCACGCCCATCGGGTAGGCGGTGTTCAGATCCCCGCCGGCAAAGTCGTACTGCAGACCCGTCTCCCGGATGCCGCGGGCCGTGCCGCTGAGCGCAAAGACCGAGAGGAGCCCCCAGTCGACCTCTCGCGCGACGGTGATCGACTCGTTTTCGATCGCGGTCCACACGAAATTGCGGTCATAGAGATAGCCGCGCGCGCCATGGCGGCGGATGAATAAAAGCGTCTGGAGATTTGCAAGCGTGTGGTCAAGGCGCTTCCCGCCCGTGCCGCCGTAGATGTGGATCTCCGTGCACTCCATGGCAAGGAGCCGCCGGACGCCCGCGAAGGTGTCGGTATCGTCCTTTTCGACCGGGAGCCTTTCGACCCTCGCCCCCGGCGGCAGCGGCTCTTTTATAGAGTCGAAGTCCCCGAGCGTCAGAAGCGGTGTGATGTGCAGCGCCGCGCACAGCTCCGCCCCCGCGTCCGCCGCGATCACGATATCCCCCGCCTCAGGCCGCGCGCGCAGGCCGTAAAAGCTGCCGGCCGCAAACAGGAATCCGCGTTTCATGAAATGCTCCCCCTCCTGAAGGCAAGTCTCTTCGGACACAGTATAACACCTCCCCGCCATCTTGGCAAGGAAGGGCTTGCCGTCTGCTTTTCTCACTTTTTCGGCGTTTTTCCCCGCTTTCCATACATTTTTTTCTTTACATCCGCACGGTTTTTCAGTATAATAAAAATGCTGTGCTGACACAGGCACAGCCCGATTCAAATTCATTTTGCGCTTAAGCGTTTGGAGGCAATATTATTATGTCTAACTGTGCGATCGTCGGCATCAACTGGGGCGACGAGGGCAAGGGCCGTATGGTCGACCTGCTCACGCAGGATTACGACGTCGTCGTGCGCTATCAGGGCGGCGGCAACGCCGGGCACACGGTGGTCAACGAGAAGGGCAAGTTCGCTCTGCATCTGCTGCCCTCCGGCATCTTCCGCGACGGTGTTATGAACATCCTCGGCAACGGCGTTGCGCTCGACTGCGAGAACCTCTGGAACGAGATGCAGGAGGTCGCCGCGCAGGGCGTGTCGCTCACGCCCGAAAACCTGATGCTCAGTGACCGCGCCTCGCTGCTGCTGCCCTGGCACCGCGAGCTCGACGCGCTCGAAGAGGCGCGCCTCAAGGACAAGAAATACGGCTCGACGAAGCAGGGCATCGCCCCCTTCTATTCCGACAAATACCAGAAGAAAACGCTCATGGCCGGGGAGCTTTTATACCCCGAGCACCTGAAGGCGCACCTTGCCGACATCTTCGAGTGGAAGAACCTGATCCTCACCGAGGTCTATCACGCCAGGCCCTACACGATGGACGAGGTCATGGCCTGGCTCGACGATTTCGGCGGCAAGCTGCGCCCCTACATCGGCGACACCGGCGCCTATCTGCGCAAGGCGAACGCCGCGGGCAAAAAGATCCTCTTCGAGGCTCAGCTCGGCGCTCTGCGCGACCTTGACTACGGCATCTATCCCTACACGACCTCCTCGAACCCGGTCGCGGCCTATGCCCCCATCGGCAGCGGCTTCCCCGCCGCGAAGGTCGACGAGATCGTCGGCGTCGTGAAGGCCTACTCCAGCTGCGTGGGCGAGGGACCGTTCACCTGTGAGTGGTTCGGTGAAGAGGCTGAGGCGCTGCGCAAGGCCGGCGCCGAGTACGGCGCGAAGACCGGCCGGCCGCGCCGCGTGGGCCCGATC
>CAMNAE010000156.1 GCA_946530565.1 uncultured Oscillibacter sp. | reverse complement strand
AGGTTCTTGTCCTTGGAGTAGTTGGTCTCGCGGGAGATCTTCAGAGGCACATGGTGCGCCTCGGCGTAGTCGATCTCTTCGTCGCGGCCCTTAATGCTCCACTCACGCCAAGGCGCGATGATCGGCATCTCAGGGGCAAAGCGCTTGATCGCAAGCTCAAAACGGACCTGGTCGTTGCCCTTGCCGGTGCAGCCGTGAGCGATCGCGTCGGCGCCCTCGGCCTTCGCGATCTCAACAAGGCGTTTGGCGATGATCGGGCGGGCAAAGGCGGTGCCGAGCAGATACTGCTCATAGCTCGCGCCCATCTTCATCGAGGGGATGATCACCGAATCGACCATCTCGTCGGTCAGGTCTGCGATGTAGAGCTTGCTCGCGCCGGTCTTGATTGCTTTTTCCTCAAGGCCGTCGAGCTCATCGTTCTGGCCGACGTCGCCCGCGACGGCGATGATCTCGGGGTCGTTGTAGTTCTCCTTGAGCCAGGGGATAATAATCGAAGTATCCAGACCGCCGGAATAGGCAAGTACGATCTTCTTGATTTTGGACTTATCCATGATGCGTTCCTCCTTAAGAAAGCGCGTTGTTTATTCGGGATGTCTAGATTATAAGCCAGAGTGAATATTTATGCAACTGTGATTTTGCACAAGCTTCTGCCGCAAAGCCGCGGTCATTTCAACGCGGTGCAACAAAGCAGGCGCGCAAATTCAACAAAAAAGCAACAGATAAGGCCTGACGGCAGCAGATACTCCACTCTGCCGCTCCCCGTGCATGAATATGCATATATCATTTGTATATGCGAATATTCATGAATATTTATACCATATTTTCAGGGCGTACGAGCTCGTCGAACTCCTCCCCCGAAAGATAGCCGAGCGCTAGCACCGCCTCACGCAGCGTGATGCCCGCGTGCAGTGCGTGCTTTGCGCATTTGGCAGCGCTTTCGTAGCCGATGCGCGGTGTGAGACAGGTCACGAGCATCAGTGAGCGGTTCAGGTTCTCCCCCATTTTCTCCTCATTCGGCTCGATCCCTTCCACGCAGCGCACGCGGAAGGACTCGCAGACATCCGCAATGAGCCGTGCCGACTGCAGGAAATTATACGCTGCGACCGGCTGAAAAACATTGAGCTGGAAATTGCCCTGAGAGGCCGCCATGCCGACTGCGGCATCGTTGCCGATCACCTGCACGGCGACCATCGTGACCGCCTCGCACTGGGTTGGGTTGACCTTGCCTGGCATGATCGAGCTGCCGGGCTCGTTTTCAGGGATCTTCAGCTCGCCCATGCCGCAGCGCGGGCCGCTCGCCTCAAAGCGGATGTCGTTGGCGATCTTCATAAGATTCGCCGCAAGCGCCTTGAGCGCGCCGTGGGCGAAGACGAGCGCGTCCTTGCTCGTAAGGCCGTGGAACTTGTTCGGATCCGGTACGAAAGAAAGCCCCGTAAGCGCCTGCAGCCGCTCACAGACCGCATAGTCAAAGCCCTGCGGTGCGTTCAGCCCGGTACCGACGGCCGTGCCGCCGATCGCGAGGCGCAAAAGCTCTTTTTCGGCCGCGCGCAGCATACGGCACGGGCCCTCCACGAGCGCCGCCCAGCCCGAGACCTCCTGTGAAAACTTCAGGGGCGTCGCGTCCTGCAGGTGTGTGCGCCCGATGCGGATGAGGTCTGGATAGCGCGCGGCGAGACTGGCAAAGCTTCTGGCAAGCTTCATGGCCGCGGGGATCACCTCGCGCTCAAGGATCAGCGCCGCCGCGATGTTCAGCGCCGAGGGATAGGTGTCGTTGCTCGACTGTGAGGCGTTCACCTGATCGTTCGGATGCAGTGTGACGCCCTTCTCCCCCGCCAGGTGCGCAATGACCTCGTTGACGTTCATGTTGGTCTGCGTGCCGCTGCCGGTCTGCCAGACGACGAGCGGGAAGTCGGCATCGTACTGCCCGGAGCGGATCTCGCGGCAGACCTCGGCGATGCAGTGCGCCTGCTCCTCGGTCAGCTTGTGAAAGCTCGCGTTCGAGAGCGCGCAGGCCTCCTTCAGATAGGCAAAGGCCTCGATGATCTCACGGGGCTGGCGCTCCCAGCCGATTGGGAAATTCTCGACGCTCCTCTGGGTCTGGGCCCCGTAGTACCGCTCGGACGGCACCAGCACCTCGCCCATCGTATCATGTTCCACGCGAAAGTCAGACATAGGGACGCTCCTCTCGTTATGCGTTGATTTTTGAAAACAGGACTGCTGCGCGGGGTACACAGCAGTCCTGTCGGATGTTTTGAAAAATCGGTATCAGAAATCGGCGGAGCCGACCGTGCGGGGATGCGGCAGAACGTCGCGGATATTGCTGATGCCGGTCAAATACATGACCATGCGCTCAAAGCCGAGGCCATAGCCGGCGTGGCGGCAGCTTCCGTAGCGGCGCAGATCGCAGTACCACCAGTAGTTTTCGGGGTTCATGTGGTTTTCGCGGATCCGGTTTTCGAGAAGCTCCAGACGCTCCTCACGCTGGCTGCCTCCGATGATCTCGCCGATACCGGGGACCAGGCAGTCTGCGGCGGCGACAGTCTTGCCGTCGTCGTTGGCGCGCATGTAGAAGGCCTTGATCTCCTTGGGGTAGTCGGTCACAAAGACCGGACGTTTGTAGACCTGCTCGGTCAAAAAGCGCTCGTGCTCGGTCTGCAGATCGCTGCCCCAGTGGACCGGATAATCAAAAGCAGCGTTGTGCTGTTCGAGGATCCTGACAGCTTCGGTGTAGCTCACGCGGCCGAAGTCGCTCGATGCGACGTGCTCGAGACGCTCGATGAGCCCCTTGTCGACAAAGCTGTTGAAGAACGCGAGCTCCTGCGGGCAGCGCTCCATGACGCGGCGGATCACGAACTTGATCATCGCCTCCGCGTTGTCCATATCGCCCTTGAGGTCGCAGAAGGCCATCTCAGGCTCGATCATCCAGAACTCGGCGGCGTGCCGCTGCGTGTTGGAGTTTTCGGCGCGGAAGGTCGGACCGAAGGTATAGGTGTCGCCGAATGCCATCGCGAAGTTCTCGGCGTTGAGCTGGCCGGAGACAGTCAGGTTCGCGGCGCGGCCGAAGAAGTCCTGCGTAAAGTCGACAGTGCCGTCGGCATTGCGGGGCGGGTTCGCGGGATCCAGCGTCGTCACGCGGAACATCTCGCCCGCGCCCTCGGCATCGGAGGCCGTGATGATCGGCGTGTGCACATAGACGAAGCCGCGGCTCTGGAAGAACTCGTGGATCGCAAAGGCCGCGACCGAGCGCACGCGGAAGGCCGCGCTGAATAGATTCGTGCGCGGACGCAGATGCTGGATCGTGCGCAGGAACTCCACGCTGTGACGCTTTTTCTGCAGCGGATAATCCGGCGTGGAGGTGCCCTCGACCTCGATCGATTCGGCCTTGAGCTCAAGCGGCTGCTTCGCTTCGGGCGTAAGCTTGACCTGTCCCGTCACGATCAGTGCCGCGCCGACGTTCTGGGCAGCGATCTCCTTGTAGTTATCAAGGACAGCGGACTCCATGACGATCTGGAGATTTTTGAAGCAGGAGCCGTCGTTGAGCTCGATGAAGCCGAAGCCCTTCATGTCGCGGATCGTGCGCACCCAGCCGCCCACGGTGACGCGCTTGCCGCCGTAGACATCGGCGTCAGCGAAGATCGCGGCGACCTTGGTCATTTCATAGCCTTGCAGTGACATATCCATTCCTCTTTTGTCGTTTTTTATCGTTCATTCGCGGCACTTGTGCCAAAAGGTTCTAACCGGGTTATTGTAACGCAATGCACACACTTTGGCAAGAGAATTATTCACGGCTCTCCATCTGCTCCAAAAGTGCAACAGCGTGCACGGCGATGCCCTCAAGTGCGCCGGTAAAGCCAAGTCCCTCTTCGGTGGTGGCCTTTAAGGTCACACGTGAGGCGGGAATCCCCATGGCAAGGGCGAGATTCTTCATCATCAATTCCCGGTAGGGCGCAAGCTTAGGTTTTTGGGCCAGCACCGTTACGTCGACGTTGACGATCGCATAGCCCTGAGCGCCCACACGGCGCGTCACCTCGCGCAGAAGCTGCAGAGAATCCGCTCCCGCATAAGCAGGGTCCGTGTCCGGAAAGAGCTTTCCTATGTCGCCGAGCCCTGCGGGCGAGAGCAGTGCGTCCATGACCGCGTGGGCCACGACGTCGGCATCCGAGTGGCCGAGGAGGCCGAATTCACAGGGAATGACCACGCCGCCCAAAATCAGTGCCCGGCCGGATACGAGCCGGTGCACATCGTAGCCGTGGCCGATACGAAGGGATGTCATGCGTTCCCCGCCTCCTGTCTGCGCTTGTCAAGGATCGCCTCAGCGACGATCAGATCCAGCGGCGTCGTGAGCTTGATGTTTTCGCGCTCGCCCTCGATCAGCGTGACGGTCTTTCCGATCGCCTCGACCGCCGCGCAGTCGTCGGTGAGCGCAAGGCCGCGGTCCACCGCGTTTTTGAGTGCCGCCTTCAGAAAGTCCGCGTCGAAGACCTGCGGCGTCTGCATCGCGCGCAGCGTGCTGCGGTCGATCGTCGCGCACACAAAGCCCTTTTCGTCGACCTGGCGGATCGTATCCGTCAGTGCGACTGCAGGAGCGACCGCGCCGTGCGTCCTCGCGGCGAAGATGCAGCGGCTCACAAGATCAGGCGACACGAGCGGACGCGCCGCGTCGTGCACACCGATGAACGCCGCGTTTTTATCGGCGGCGCAGGCTGCCGCATAAACAGAGTGGAGCCGGTCCGCACCGCCCT
>CAMNAE010000155.1 GCA_946530565.1 uncultured Oscillibacter sp. | reverse complement strand
TTAAAGATCATATTGAAGAAGAGTATACTTTTACCGAAATAACCAGTATTGCCATTAATGAAGATCTTGGAACAGATTTGGAGGGAGACTACATCGCTTCAGTCTATTTGACATGGAGACAACAAAACAGCGGAAAGACATCTAAAGATGTACTTTCGTTATACAGCGACGATTTGGCGGCAACGATTGCTGAGCAATGCAAAAATGTCCAAGAACTCACGGTTTATTGGACTGTTCCATATCTTAGCTATGGAAATGCAAAATGTGCATATGAAAGAAAAAACGGCAAGATGTACCGCATGGATATGATCTGGGATTCTCATTTTCATTAAAAAGTGCCTGGAAAGAATGAAAAACAAAAGTTGGGCACAAGTGCTTTCTTTATTAGAAAAAATACGGAAAAAACATCAAAGGATCATGGCCGGCGTCATCGGCGAGATGAAGAACATGACGCTCCTCGAGGGCACGGTCTCCTTAAAGTCCGCCGCAAAGGGCGAGCAGCTCGCCGCCCTCGACGCCCTGGCCGATCAGATCGCCGCCGGGATCGTCAGGTGAGCCTGACAGACAAACGATTAAAACAAAAGAGCAGCTTCGCCGGCCCAAATGGCTGACGCGCTGCTCTTTTTGCTGTATCTCAAGGACACAGTCAGACGACACAGAAAAACGATGAATAATGCGATAAAGCAGGGGGACGACACAGACGAGTGTGTCAAGATGCAGATAAAACGCCGCTTTTTGCCGCGGCAGTGCCTTGTTTCATTTGGCATAAGAATTGCTGCGCATCATAGATACACAACCGTTTTACATGATCGGAACAGGAGGTCCCATATGGAACAGGATTCACGCAAATTCATTCCGCTGCTGTCTGTGCGCACGACTGAGGTGCATCCCTCCGAGAATCATCAAAAGCAGATCGAGCGCTATGAGGCCATGCCGCGTGAGGCTTTTGTGCGGCGGTGGAAGGAGGAGATACTTCCCGCCGAGAAGCGCCCGCAGTATGTGAACGGCAGGGGCGACCCGAGCCAGCTTCCCTGCGATGGAACAACGGTCACTTTTCACACGCGCGACGGTGCCGCCCTTCGGGCAGTCATCTACCGTCCGAAGGGCAGTGAGGGGCAGAAGCTGCCGGTCTATTTCGACCTGCATGGCGGCGGCTTTCTGATGGGCTGCCCCGAGATGGACGACTATGAGCTCTGCCGTTACCGGGATGAGGTTGGCATCTGCGCGATCAGCCTTGAGTACCGGCTCGCACCGGATGATCCCTATCCAATCCCGATGCAGGACGCCTACGACGGCATCAAGTGGTTTGTGGACCGGGCGGGGGAGTACGGCATCGATGTCGCACGAATGGCGGTCGGCGGCGGCTCTGCCGGCGGCGGACTGGCCTTTGACATGTGCATGCTCGCTGCCGAGAAGCAGGAGTTTACGTTCCGTATGGCCGCACTGAGCTACCCGGTCACAGACTACTACTCTCATGATTTCGCAGCGGACGAGCTCCTGCCGGATCTCGAGATGATCTACCTTTTCCGAATGGGGTATGCGGAGCGGAAAGAGGATCTTGAGACCATGTGGGTCTCGCCGTCTCTTGCGACGGATGAGGCACTCTCGCATATGCCTCCGACGGTGATCCTCTCCGCCGGGCGCGACTATGTGATCCGCCACCCGGAGGCACTCGGCTACCGTATCGCGATGCAGGGGATCCCGGTGCATCTGCGCCGTTTCCCGAACGCCGAGCATGGCTTTACGCTTCGCTGCAGCCGCCACTGGAAGAGCGAAGAGGGCGACGCTGGCATCAGCTTTATCGCCGGCTGCCTGAAGATGTACCTGAAGGACGATTGATCAGCGAAGCATCCCCGTGATCATACCGCTGTGAAATTAAACTTCCTCAAATAAAACCCGTGGGCAACACCGCGCAATGTCGTCTTCGGCTGCTGTCGGCTGTTTTTGGCCGATTTTGCGCTTGCTTCAGTAAGCGCATGCACTCGCAGGCGCACAAACGAGGATCGATCGTTTGATCATTGAATTCGTATAAGACGTAAAAGCAGCCATAGAGAAAGAAGTGCCGCAGAAGCGATCGTTCTGCGGCACTTCTTTTAATACATGAAGTGAAAGTATGTCAATCTTTTTGCCAAGACCGGATTTCCGGACAGATACCTGTGCGATACTATCGTCAGACCGAAGAAACAAACAGGAGGATCATACGGCAGGAGGTTCCGGCTATGACTGTTATGGAAGCGCGGCGCATCCGGCGGGACTTTTACCGCCTGACCAACCCGACCGAGGAGGAGCGTTTCGCCTTTACCGAGGCGCTGGAGTATCTGATCTGCGAGACGAAGGATCCGGGAGCCATGCTGGACCTTGGCTCCATGTACTACGAGGAGCGGCAGTTCTCGCTGGCACTCAAATACTATGAGATGGCCGCGGCGTGCGGGGATCTCGCAGCGATCTCGAACCTCGGCTATATCTGGTACTATGGCCGCACCGGAGAGAAGGACTACGAAAAGGCCTATCACTACTTCGACCGCGCGCGGAAGATGGGCGACCTGGTCGCCGCGTACAAGGTCGCGGACATGTACAAAAACGGCTATTACGTCGAAAAGGATCCAGCGAAGTACCGCGCGATCATCGAAGAACTGTACAGGAAGCTCAAAGACGAGCACGACCCGTTCGCACCGGTGCCGGAGGTCTTCACGCGCCTTGCGAAGATCCGCAGCGAAGACGGCGAGACGGCGGAGGCGCTGCGGCTCTATGACCGCGCCCGGGAGCTCCTCTCGCGGCGGATCCAGGCTCACCCGTTCTTCGGGGATCTCAATATCATGAAATGGATGATCGCAGACATGGATCGCCTCCGCCCGCTGGATACAAAAACGATCGGGCTCTATGACCTCTATGCGCTGCTGAGTGCGCCGGCGCTTGTCCGCTTTTCTTTTGAGCAGACGCGCCACGAGGTCGAGGCGGCAGAGGAGGATGGCGGCATTGCCGTGCGTTTGGATGAGCGCTGGTTCAGAAGCGTGGATGATTTCTTTTTGAAGGCGGAGCTTGATGGCGAAAAGCTCACGATGCGCTGCGAGGAGCTCCGGGAATGGGAGGTGCTCTCATGGACGAAATGACGCGGGATGAGGCTCTTTTCCGGGAATATGAGATGCTGCTCCTTGAGCGGGATCAGGCGGAGAAAGAGGCCGGTCAGATCTGGACATGCTATATCCGGCTCTTCGGGGTTTTGCTCTCGAACGTGTTTGCCGAAAAGCTGGAGTGCATCCAGCGCAAAAAGACCATCGCGTATTATCAGTGCGCCAAAAACAGCGGCGGCATCGTGGATGCTGCGGCGCTTGAAACGTATCTGGAGGATGAGCTGTCCGCGTACCGCGCGCAGCTCAAAGAGATGCTCCGCGCGAACGAGCGCTGCGCAAAAGCACAGACTTCCTCGGCCTATGAGGTACAGCGCTCCAAAACGCTCTACCGCCGCATCGTCAAGCTCCTGCATCCGGATCTGCAGCCCGAGACCGACCGCGACGAGGCGCTTTCCGGGCTCTGGAACCGCGTGGTGCAGGCCTATCACAAAAACGATGTGAAAACGCTCTCGGAGCTCGAAGTGCTCGTGCGCAGAGAGCTGCGGGAGCGCGGTATCGAAAGCGGCGCAGCGCAGCTTTCGGACATCGGCGAAAAGCTCGACGCACTCAGGCAGGAGCTGCGTGAGATCACAACGACAGAGCCCTACACGCTCGCGCCGCTCGTAAATGACGAAGAGGCCGCGGAGCGGAAGAGAAAAGAGCTCGAAGAGGAACTGGAGGCCTATCGCCGCTACCGCGGCGAGCTCGACGCGGTGATCCGCGGCATGCTGGGGAAGGGGAATATTCAGTTTCTATGTCAAATGAACTGATGGAAACCGAGACCGCGGCACTCGTGAAAGCCGCGGAGCAGCAGGGGATCGGGGAGCTTTTAAAACCGCTGACGCGTGAGATCCACCTCTTCGACACCTTCGTCGCCGGAACGACCCGCCTGAAAGACCCTTCGGTACTGGACGACCTTCATGTCGGCGAGCGGCTGACGCTTCGACGGGAGACAAATAAGTTCGACGAGAGCGCGATCTGCATTCTGACGCAGAAGGGCGATAAGCTCGGCTATGTTCCGGAAAAGGACGATCGGATCTTCGCCCGGCTGCTCGAGGCGGGGAAGGTGCTCTGCGCGCTCATCAAAGACATCGACCGCAGCGGCGGCTTCTGCCGGATCGCGATCGGCATCTATCTCGTGGATTTTTAAGGAGCAGCCGCGCGCTGCGCTGTTCATCGTTTCAAAAAAGATCGGCGCCGGAATGGCGGGGCGTCGTAAAACAGTAAATGTTTAAGAATTGAAAAAGATGGGAAGGCGTGGCTTCGGTCACGCCTTTTCACTTGTCAAAAGCTCATTCATAGGGATGAATCCTAGTCCATCGTACTGGATATGGATATGCTGTCTGCGCTTGCCGCTGGACTTATCCGGCGCATCGACATAGATGGCCTTTACCAGTTCATGAAGAACATACGGGGTAAGCTCCTCGATGCCGACATACTGGCTGGATTTCTGAATAAACTTTTCGGTGTTTTGAATTTGTGTTTCCTGTACTTCAATTTCTTCCTGCAGGCGGATAACCTCAGCTTCCAGTTCGCGCTGTTCTGCCTCATAGGTCTGGCTCATCATATCAAAGCGCTCATGTGTTCTAATTTTTTATGAAATTTTTTTTCGTATCAAAACACATAATCGTTACAATGCTTATATATTTCCATTTACAA
>CAMNAE010000154.1 GCA_946530565.1 uncultured Oscillibacter sp. | reverse complement strand
GAGGCCGTTGCCGCCGACTGCGAGAACCCGGGCAACAGCGAGTACTGGATCTGCTCTGGCTGCGGCAAGTTCTTCTCCGACGCCGCCGGCACGGCCGAGATCACCGAAAACAGCTGGGTCATCCCCGCGCTCAAGCACGATTACGGCGAGTGGGTCGTGACCATCCCCGCCACCGAGACCGAGGCCGGCGAGGAGACCCGCACCTGCAAGCATGACCCGTCTCATATCGAGACCCGCCCGATTTCCCCGACCGGTCACGTTGAGACCTTTGTGGAGCGCGCCTACCGCGTGATCCTGAACCGCTCCGGCGACCCCGAGGGCATCGCGCACTGGGATGCCCTGCTCGCCTCCGGCACCTCCGCCGGCGAGATCATCGCCGAGTTCTTCCGCTCCGATGAATTCAGGGCCCGCAGCCTTACGAGCGAGCAGACCGTCACACTCTGCTACGAGGCCATGATGGATCGCCTGCCCGAGCCCGAGGGCCTTGCCAACTGGACCGCCGTGCTCGACGACGGCTATTCCACCACGAAGCTCGTTGCCGAGTTCGTTGAGAGCGATGAGTTCCAGGAGCTCTGCGATGCATTCGGCCTGACCGCCGGCACGATCGCGCTCCCGGCGCGCGACGAGAACAGCAACATCACCCGCTTCGTCCTGCGCTGCTACGAGTTCGCGCTCAGACGCGAGGCGGACGAGGCCGGTCTCAACGAGTTCTGCGAGAAGCTGCTCAATAAGACCGCCACGCCCGAGGAAGTCGCGTTCATGTTCGTCTTCTCCGACGAGGCGCACGCGCTCTGGAACGGCAACAGCACGTTCATGACGATGCTCTACCGCCTGATGCTCGACCGTGAGCCGGACTTGGGCGGCCTTGAAAACTGGGTCGCCGCTCTCGACGCCGCCGAGGATGCCTCCAGCAAGGACGAGGGCCGCCAGCAGGTCTTCCAGCTCTTTGCCGAGAGTGACGAGTTCGCGCTCATGATCGCCAACTTTGGTTTCTGAAGCGGCCGATCCTGCCCGGGGCTTCCCGCTCCTGCCCCGGGCGGGAGCAATAGGACAAAGCAGCACCCGACGATCGTTCGTCGGGTGCTGCTTGCTGTTATGAGGAGCTTTCAGGATCTTTGCGTCTTAGACCGGAATGTTATTTCGATCCCAGATTGCGCAGCTTGGAGAACCCCTCAGGCGCTTCGCGCCAGCCCCCCTTTCAGGGGGGCCACTGCCTCCCCTGAAAGGGGTAGAAACATCCGGTGGCTGTTCCGCTAACCGCGTCAGCGGTGGAGGGGTTCTGCGGCCCCATGCAACCGGGAATGGAACCCGCCACTGTTCTGTTTCGATCCCCGCTTCATTCCTCCAAAAGGTGCCTGAGCACCTGCTCACGGCGGTTGATGAAGAGCTCTGTGACGCGGTAGCTGCCGGTCTCTTCATACGCGCAGGGGTGGATGTGCCCTTCATCGAAGGACCAGATCTCCGCCCCCGGAAGCGCCGTGAGGATCGGCGAGTGCGTCGCGATGATGAACTGCGCGCCCCGTTTCGCGCAGCGGTCGATCTCAAGCAGCAGCGTGAGCTGCTTTTGCGGCGAGAGCGCAGCCTCCGGCTCGTCGAGCAGGTACAGCCCGCCGCCGTCGAACTGGTTATGCGCGAGCTCCAGAAAGCTCTCGCCGTGGGACTTCTCATGCAGGTGCAGCCCGCCGCGCCGGGCGAGCCTGCCGTATTCCTCTTCCTTTGTCGCCACGTTGTAAAAGCTCTCGGCCCGCAGGAAATAGCCCCAGTTCGGCCGCCGCGCGCCGCGGATGAGCCGGATCGCGCGGTAGAGCTCGGAGTGGGAGTCATAGGTCGAGAACAGGTAGTTCCGCGTGCCGCCCTCGGGGTTATAGCCCGCGGCGACCGCGATGGCCTCGAGCAGCGTCGACTTCCCGCTCCCGTTCTCGCCGGTGAAGAACGTGACGGACTTATGAAACGCAAGGCCATTAAGGTCCTTGAGCACAGGGATGGAGCGAAGATAACTCTCAGGAGCGATCTTCGACCAGTCGATCTCGATCGCGTTGATCAGAAGCTGAAAATCCATGGTCAGGCGCGATCCGTTTCGATCATGCTTAAGAGTCTGTCGACTCCCAACGCCTTGACCGGAGCACTTGATTCATCCATAAAAGCTTTGTCAACCGTCGCAATATAATCCGCTCCGGCTTCCCTTGCGGAAACTGCCAGAACAGCATCTTCATAGTCCTTCATCGGGATGTCCAGTGCCTCTTCACAAATTGCGCCATTGACAGCAGTGACTTGAAATACGGTCAATAGATTCTCGATCGCCTCTCTTGCTTTCTGATCCCCAATCCTCTTTTTCAGGATATAGTGGATATCCGTCACCGTGTTGGCTGTAATGAGCCCTTCTATCCGGTCTTCCGCAGCGTAGAGGATCATTTTTTGTGCAGCTGAAAAGTTGCCTCGTTCTGCAATGGCGTCTATTACGACATTCGTATCACACACGACCCGCATTCAGACGCTCCTCTCTTTCGGCGTTCAGATCGATATCATCGTGAATGATTCCAAACAAAGCTTTTGCGGCAGCTCTTCTGTCCTGACGTAATGAAGTCAGCCGCGCAACACGTTTGCCGTTTCTTGTAATGATCACATCGTCTTTTTCTGCGATCTTCACAAAGTGTCCGACATTCATTTTCAACTCTGAAAGTGTGACCTGCATATATGCCCCTCCTTAGAGCGAATGATGATGACTTCACATGATTATAATAGCAAAACTGCAGCTGTTTGTCAACGAATACAGAGCTGTTATTTCTTATAAACAACTCCTTTTTGCTCTGGACAATATCTTCACCAAAGCCAACAAGCCGCAGCCGTGCAGGCGGAAAATGCCTGCACGGCTGCGGCTTGTTGGTTGGATCTGTCTGCCGGGAAGCTCAAGTGAGCGCGGCGCGGATCTTTTCGATCTCCTTCGCCTCGTCCTCCGCTGAGAGGAACTTCGGCGGCTCGGGCATCATCTCAAAGATCGTGCCCCAGCTCTTACCGCCCTCGTACTTCGGCACCAGGTGGATATGCAGGTGCGGGCAGAGGTCGCCGAGGACGAGATAATTGATCTTATCCGGCTGATAGAGCGCGGTGAGCGCCTTTGCGGCCTTGCGCACATCGGCAAAAAACGCGGTATATTCGTCGTCTGTCAGATCCGTGAGCTTGTGCTTGTGCGCGTTGAAAACAAGTACGCACCTGCCCGGGCAGCTCTGCTCGCGGTAGAGATGCAGCGAGCTGACCGAGAGATCACAGATCGGTGTCATCAGCGCAAGGCGCCGCTCGTCGCGTGCCTCGCAGTACATGCAATCGTTCATGATCGCTTACGCCTCTTTTCCGCTCTCCTGCTGCGCCTTCTTCCTGCGGCGCGCGTCGGAGATGATCGGCGCGAAGAGCGAGATGATGCTCAATATCACAAAGACGATCGCGATCGGATGATCCCAGATCGTATCGCCGCTCGAGAGGATATCGATGCCGCGGCGGGCGTTCTTTTCGGCCATTGCGCCGAGGATGAGGCCCAGGATGATCGGGGGCATCGAGAAGTCGAGCTTCAGGAGCAAAAAGCCGATCAGGCCCATGACGAGCATCAGATAGACCTCTTCGCGGTAGTGGTTGAGCGCGAAGGTGCCCGTGATGCAGAACGTCAGAATGAGCGGCACGAGGTACTTGTTCGGCACGTCGATGACCTTGCCGGTGACGCGGATCAGCGCAAAGCCGAAGATGCCCATGAAGATGTTCGCGATGAAGAGGCCGATGAAGAGCGTGTAGGCCTGCTCCGGGGAGTCGACGAAGAGCAGCGGGCCCGTCGTGATGCCCATCATCGTGAGCGCGCCCAGCATGACCGCCGTGCCCGCGTCGCCCGGGATGCCGAGCGAGAGAAGCGGCACGAAGGCGCCGCCCGCGATCGCGTTGTTCGCGGCCTCAGAGCCCGCGATGCCCTCAGGGCTGCCGTGGCCGAACTCCTCCGGGTGCTTTGAAAAGCGCTTGGCCATGTTGTAGCCGACCCAGGAGGCGATGTCGCCGCCGGTGCCGGGCACCGCGCCGATCAGCGTACCGAGGATCGAGGATCTTAAGATCGTCGGCCAAATACGTTTCAGGTCAGAGCCCAGCGGGAAGATGCGCTCGATCTTCACGCGCTCAGGATGCGGCTTCTCATTGTATTTTTCTTCAATGGTGTTGAGTGCCTGCGCCAGGGCGAAGACGCCGATCAGCACCGGGATCATCGAGATGCCGCCCTTTAAGAAGCGGCTGCCGAAGGTGAAACGGTAGACGCCGGTGAAGTTGTCGACGCCGACGACCGAGAACAAAAGCCCCAGCACGCCGCCCATCAGGCCCTTGATGACGGATTTACCCGACACGCCTGTGATGATGCTGATGCCGAAGAGCGCGAGCGCGAAGAACTCCGGAGACTTGAAGTTCAATGCGACCTTGGCCAGGAGCGTCGCGCCGAAGACGAGCGCCACGCAGCTGAAGAGTCCGCCGCAGAGCGACGAAAAGGTCGAGATGCTCAGCGCGCGGCCCGGCTGGCGCTGGATGTTCGCCATCGGGTAGGCGTCGAGGCAGGTCGCGGCGGAGGCGGCCGTGCCCGGGGTATTCAGGAGCGTGGCCGAGATCGAGCCGCCGTAGATCGAGCCGCAGAACACGCCGAGGAGCATCATGATCGAGCCGTAGCCCTTGAACTGAAACGTAAAGGGCAGCATGATCGAAAGGCCCATGACCGAGGACATGCCCGGCATGGCACCGATGAAGATGCCGAGGATCGTGCCGAGGGCGAGGATGAC
>CAMNAE010000153.1 GCA_946530565.1 uncultured Oscillibacter sp. | reverse complement strand
ACGGGCTCCGTGCGCTGAAGCCCGAGTATTGGCGGGCACTGTAAAGGAATTATAATTAACAGAAAAACAAGCCGCGTCTACGGTATTTCCGAAGGCGCGGCTTGCTTTTATGGCTTTTTGCGGCTAAATTACGCCGGGATCAGGCTCTCGAGCGTTGCGTAGAGGTTCTCTGGCTCCACGGGTTTGGAAAGATGCGCGTTGAGTCCCGCCTGCATGCTGCGCTGCACGTCCTCATCGAAGGCGTTGGCGGTCAGCGCGATGATCGGCACGGTCTTCGCGTCCGGGCGGTCAAGCTCCCGGATGCGTTTTGTCGCCTCGAGGCCGTCCATCTCCGGCATGCGCATGTCCATCAGGATCGCGTCATAGTATCCGACGGCGGAGCGCTCGAAGAGCGAGAGCGCGATGCGGCCGTTTTCAGCGAGGTCGACCTCCATCTCACGCATGCCGAGGACCATCGTCATGATCTCGGCGTTCACGGGCATATCCTCGGCGAGCAGGATGCGGCGGCCGGCAAGATCTGCGCTTCTCTTGACGGCATTTGCGTTCTTTTTGCGGAAGGCCGCGCGGAACTCGTCCATGACCGTGGCGGCGAAGAGCGGCTTGGGCGCGAAGCTGTCGACGCCGGCTATTCTCGCCTCATCGACGATATCCTCCCAGTTATAGCTTGTGAGGATGATGATCGGGGTGTCATTTCCGGCAATGGCGCGGATCGCGCGGGTCGTCTCGAGCCCGTCCATCCCGGGCATCTTCCAGTCGACCAGGATCAGGTCATAGGGCTCGCGGCGGGCAAAACGCATGCGCACCATCTCTACGCCCTCAGCCCCTGAAGGCGCGGTCTCGCTTTTGATGCCGACCTGTCCGAGCACGATCCCGGCGTGCTCACAGGCGACCGGATCGTCATCGATCACCAGCACGCACAGGTCACGGCCCTGCAGCTCATCCAGCTCCTCCCCGCCGAGATCACGGGCGGAGTCGGTGAGTGTCAGCGTCACCGTGAAGGTGCTGCCGACGCCCTTTTCGCTGTCGACTTCGATCGTGCCGTGCATGAGCTCCACGATGCTGCGCGTGATCGGCATGCCGAGGCCGGTACTGCCGTATTTGCCCGCCGCGGCGGCATCCTCCTGACTGAAGGTCTCGAAGATCTTCGGCAGAAACTCGCGGCTCATGCCGATGCCGGTATCGGCGACGATAAAGCGCAGCGTCGTTTTCCCGTCAAAGCGTGCCGTCTCCTCCACGTTGAAGGTGACAGAGCCGCCCTCGGGCGTGAACTTGACCGCATTGCCGAGGATGTTGATCAGCACCTGGCGAAGCTTCATGTCATCGCCGATGTAATACTCTCCGATACTGCCCTTTAAGCGGCACTCGTAGTGGAGTCCCTTGCTGCGGCACTGTCCGCTGATCATGGTATTGACCTGCTCGAGCATCTTCGGGAAGGAGAACTCCTCGCTCTTGATGCTCATGCGCCCCGACTCGATGCGGGACATGTCGAGGATGTCGTTGATGATGCCGAGCAGATGCTGCGCCGAGGTGCCCATTTTTTCAAGATAGCCCTTTGTCTTCTCCGGCGTCTCCGGGTCGTTCAGGGCAATGTTGTTGAGCCCGATGATCGCGTTCATCGGTGTACGGATCTCGTGGCTCATATTGGAAAGGAAGGTCGTCTTCGCGCGGTTGGCCTCTTCAGCGGCCTTGAGCGCATTGCTCAGCGCCTCCTGCTGCTCCAGCGTCCGTCGCGTCTCGGCGTCCACGTCCATAAAGCAGGCCCCCACGTTGTGGACCAGATGGTCGTCGCGGTCCTCCGGGTGCCGCACGCCCGCAAAGCGCACCATCTCATAGGAGTCCCGCCCGTGGCGGTGCACGAGATAGCGGTAGGAGATGACCCGTTGTTTGGCAAGTCCCGTGCGGATCGCGTCAGGCTGGACAAAGCGCAGGAACTCGGAGCGGTAGGGTTCGCTTATATAGCGCATGGCATAGTCCGTCACCGAGGCGAGATAAGGGAACTCCTCCCCCACGCGGAAGCCGTCGATGTCGGAATGGGCCTGATAGCACACGCCGTGGTCGCGATCGAGCTCGATGTAATAGATGCTCCAGTAGTCGGAAGCGAGGGCCGTGATCATCTTCGCCTGCTGGTCGCCCTGGCGCTCACGGTTCAGCAGCGCCTCCTGCAGCCGGAGCTTCTCCTCAAGCTCCTGCGCGCGCACCTTGGCCGCCGCCTCCTCGGCCTTCATACGCGTCATCTCGGTCACGTCGACGCACATGCCGAGCGTGCACAGACGTCCCGTTCCGTCGGTGAATTTCATCTTGGTCGTCTGGAAGCTGCGGGGATTGCCCACAGCATCGGGCACGTCCTCGAAGAAGATATAGGGCTCCTCCATCGCGAGCGCTTTTTGATCGTCCTCGACGAAGTGCGCGGCTGTGACGGGGTCGAAGATCTCGTGATCCGTGAGCCCTACGACGCCGTCCGGCGAGGCCTTGTGTGCGTACTCGGCAAAGGACTGGTTGCAGGCGAGGTACTTGCCGCTCATCGCGTCCTTTGAAAAGCTCATAGCCGGCATGTTCGTGAGGAGCGAGCCGATCGAGCCCATCATCTGCGTGAGCTTCGCCGCCGCTTCGACCTCTTTCGTAAGCCGGCGGTTCTCCGCCTCGGCGCGGCGGCCCTCTTCGAGCGCGCGGCGGACCGACTGGCCATGGCGCACATCGTCGTCGACGTCTTTAAAGCCGCACACGACGCCGAGCCGGCCGCCGGGCATCTTCAAACGTGCAAACTCGATGCGGAAATAGCGCTCAGAGCCGTCGTCCATCAGACGCAGATAGTTGATGTTGAACTGCGGCTTGTTCTCGAGCTGCCGTACGATGCTTGCAAGCGTGAGCTCCCGCTGCAGCCGCTCCCGGTCGCTCGGCGCGACCGTCGTGTTGATATAATACTCCTTTGCCTGTGAGTAGCGCATGTTCCCGAGCGCCGCCCGGATCGGCGCGGCGTGCGCCGTATCGCCGGCGATGTCGCCGCGGTAGAGCGAAAACGTCTCGGTCTCGACATCGTTGATGATCCAGACCGTGTGATAAGCCTCGCTCAGCGCCTCGATCACCGCACGGCGCACCGCGCGATCAGACTCCATCCGCGAGCGCTTATCGGTGATGTCGCTCAAAAACACGTACCAGATCCCGTCGCCGCCGGTGTAGTTCGTATGCGCCTCCACCCAGCGCAGCGCGCCGTCGCGCCTGATGATCCGAAACTCCCGGATCTGCTGCCCCGACTGCTCGGAAGCCCGGATCGTCGCATAATCCGCAATGATCTGATCGGCGTCGTCCGGCACGAGCATCTTCCGGAAGGTAAAGTCCGTGAGCGCTCGGAATTCCGCTTCAGACGCGCAGCCGAACAGATTTAGCAGCGCCGGGTTTGCATAGAGCACCGAGCCGTCTCCCCCGGCGCGGATGATCAGAAAGGCCCCCGGGAGATTCCGCCCGAGCTCCTCGATCACGGGGATCGTCTTCTCATTGAGTTCCAATCGTGTCTCTGACATGTCAGCACTCTCCTTGTTCGGCGTACGGCGCGCTGAAGCGTGCCGGAACGTCGGCTTTCTTCTGCAGTCTGCTGTTTTGGTCAGTTTATCATAATTTCCTGCGTTTGAAAATCCCTCTTTTTTGGAATTTGCCCTGTTTTTCGCAAAAACAAACCATTCCGAACAGCAGGGGAATTGAAATGCTCAAACGCAGCTGTTATAATCAATTTAAGATACGCAACGCTCGGCGCAGCGCTCAGCCCCGCACCGAGCTGAGCATGGCCGCTGCGGCTCTATTTGCAAAGGAGGAACCCCTATGGCAGGAACCATCGTTTTCAAGAACCTTCCCAAAACGCTCGCAGAGCTCAAAGCCCTGCCCGAAGCAGCGCTGAAGACCCCGGAGGGCACTGCCGCGCTCACGATCGCGGCACTTTGCGTCTACCCCGAAAACAAAGACGCCTGCCTTGAGATGCTCGACTACCTGCGCGGACCGCGGCCGCTCTCGCCGTTTGAGCGGCAGTTCATCCGCGACCGCTTTATGGACGGCAAGGACTATATCCCCCGCTCGTATTTTGCCGGTGCTGTGCCGGGCAACGACTATACCCCCTCGCAGCCCTATACGCTCACCTTCACCGACAGCGCGGCGACCTTTGCCGAAGATGGCTACAAGCGCCTCGACGTGAGAAGCGGCGGCGCCGATTCTCCGCGGCAGATCACGCTGCGCCTGAAGCCCTCGACGGGCCAGTGGTTCCTCTGGGAACAGATGCTGCTCGCCGGGATCCGCATCCCCACGAGCCAGGACGCCTGGGCGTAAGGGCCTGCATCGGCAGGGCTCTGCCGGCGGCGATCGCCCTGCCGGGCGCAATGGGCCGCAAGAGGGTCTCGGTCTCCCCTGACAGGGCTTTACCGGTCATGGAGCCATGCGGCCTCGGCATCAGAGCAGTGGTCTTGCCAGGATTTTCGTGCTTCTCCACATCTTTTCATAAGATAAAACGCCTCGCTGATGGCAGCGAGGCGTTTTTCCGAACATTTTTTCAGGACATGATCTGTTGAGCACGATCATTCTGCTCTTCAGAAAAGCTGAAAAAGTCAAAGAAAAAGCCCGAAACCGACAGGTTTCAGGCTTTTTTCTGGTCCGAGTGGCGAGACTTGAACTCACGACCCCTTGACCCCCAGTCAAGTGCGCTACCAACTGCGCTACACCCGGATACAAAAGGATTACCCAAGGGTAATCCTTTTGGTACGCCGTGAGGGATTCGAACCCCCGGCCTTCTGGTCCGTAGCCAGACGCTCTATC
>CAMNAE010000152.1 GCA_946530565.1 uncultured Oscillibacter sp. | reverse complement strand
AGCCCATATACATTCCGCCGTTGACGTCGAGCAGGAGGCCCGTGATCCAGGCGGCGTCGTCACTGGCGAGGAACGCGACCGCGGCAGCCTGATCCTCGGGCTCTCCCAGACGGCCGAGCAGGAAGCGCGGCATCAGGCGATCCATCTGCTCCTTCGTGAAGCCCTCGCGCGCCATGGGCGTGAGCGTCGTGCCGGGGCAGACCGCGTTCACGGTGATCTTCCAGGGGCTCAGCTGGCGGGCCAGGCCGTAGGTCAGCGCGTTGACGGCGCCCTTGGAGGCGGAATAGGCAAGGCCGGTCTCAAAGCCGCCCATGCGGCCGGCGACGGAGCTGATGTTGATGATGCGCGGCGCGGCGGATTCCTTTAAATAAGGAACGCACTGCTGGCACATGAAGAAGACGCCCTTGGTGTTCACGGCCATGACCTTGTCCCAGGCCTCCTCGGTCGTCTCCTCGATCGACTGCTGGTGAATGATACCCGCGAGGTTCACGAGGATGTCGATCCCGCCGAGTGCCTCAGCCGCGGCCTTCACAGCGGTCTTGCAGGACTCGACGCTCGAAACGTCGCAGTACAGGCCGATCCCGTCGAGCTCCTTTGCGGCCTCTTTGGCCTGCGCCTCGTTCACATCGAGAACGGCGACCTTCGCACCCTCATCGTGCAGGCGCTTGGCCATGGCGAAGCCCATGCCGCGGGCGCCGCCGGTCACGATGGCTTTCCGGTTGGCAAGGCGATTTTCAAGAGTCATGCTGCATTCCTCCATATCTTTGTTTCGGGCGTCAGTGCCCATGTTCCAAAAGTGGATTGTGATATCTTTATCATAGGTAACTGCGCCGTGAATGTCAAGATTACATCATATTTTTATATGTATAAAATCGTGATTATTAATTGTGATTTTGCCGAATCCGGATAAAATAGTTTTTGCCAAAACGTCAAAAGCGCACAAGCAGCCGCTTTTTTTCGGGCGCCTCTATTGCGTTTCCCGGTAGAATCTGATATGATTATTCAGCCAAAAGCGCTGCTTTGGCACCGGCGTTTTGTGAAAAATGCCCCATATGGAAAAGCAACTTTATCGTTTTGTATCACTGAAAGGACTGATCTCATATGTTCAAGTACGGCGTCGCCGTCTCCTTAAACACGGTGCCCTCTGTCACGGCCCCCATCGTCCTCCGCGGCCCGATCGAAGAGATCTGCCGTCAGGCGCAGCAGTGCGGCTACGACGGCATCGAGATCCAGCTTGAAAATCCGAAGCAGTACGACTGGGCACACATCCAGTCCGTCGTAAAGGCCCACGGCCTTGAGATCATCGCCTTTGCCACCGGTCGCGAGCTCGGTGAGCACGGTCTGTGCCTGCTCTCCGACGACGAAGCCGTCCGCCGCGCGGCGATCGAGCGCATCAAGGATCACATCGACGTCGCCTCCGAGGTCGGCTGCCACGTGATCGTCGGCTCCATGCGCAAGCACATCCCCGATCAGTCTCAGCGTGAGAAATACCTCGCCTACCACCGCGACGCGATCCTCGAGCTCGCCGACTACGCCAAAGACAAGGGCGTGCACATCTGGGTCGAGAACATTCTCTCCTTCATCAGCAATTTCTTAAACACGATGAAAGAGGTCGAGGACTTCGTCGTCGAGACCGGACGCGACAACGTCGGCGTGCACATGGACACCTACTCGATGAACATGGAGGACAACGACATCTACGCCGCGATGCGCTACTGCGCGCCGCACCTTGAGTATGTCCACTTCTCCGATACCGCCCGCCGGCACTGCGGCGGCGGCAACGTCGACTTCCAGTCCACGATGGACGTATTGAAGGAGATCGACTACAAGGGCTATATCACCGTGGAGTGCATCCCCTGGCCCACGCAGTTCGACTGCGCCAAGCGCTCGATCGACTACATGCGCGCGATGGAGACGGTCGTCGACATCCGCCGCAGCGCGAGCCTGATGCAGTAAACGGGCACGAAAACGCCCGAAAATTCCGCATCGTGGAATTTTTATCCGCATTGCGCAATAAATATTGCACAATTGAGCGGCTGTAAAACTGTTGAAACCACTGAATTTTTAAGATTGTTACAGTTTTCACTTGAATTCCTGTCCTACAAGTGGTAGCATGCACATGTTGATTTGAGCAGTGCCCGACTGGCGAAATACGGCACTGTTTAAATCGTCCCGCCCTGCACACGGGGCGAGGCGACCTATCGGTCTTACAGACTTACAGGAGGAAAGACGATGAAAAAGAAAGCAATTCTCTCACTTGCGCTGGTGTTCGCCATGAGCGCGGCCCTGCTGGCCGGCTGCGGCGGTTCCAGCAGCTCCGGCAGCAGCTCCGGCTCCAGCTCCGCCCCCGCGGCGAGCAGCAGCTCCAGCTCTGCACCCGCTGCCAGCAGCTCCAGCGCAAGCACTCCCGCCCCTGCCGCTGAAGGCGGCGACTACAACGAGGTCACGATCATTGCGGCTCACGGCGCTGCCGAGACCACTTCCGAGAACCTCTCCTTCGTCAAGTTCGAAGAGCTGATCGAAGCGAAGTCCGGCGGCAAGGTCCAGGTCGAGCTGTATCCCAACCAGCAGATGGGCGGCGACCGCGAGTACACCGAGGCCGGTACCCAGGGCAACATCCAGATGGGCGGCCCCTCTACCGCGAACATCGCTCCGTTCGACCCCGCTCTGAACGCGTTTGAGACTCCGTTCCTGTTCACCGATCGCGCCACCGTTTACAGCGCGCTCGACAGCGACGCCGGCAAGGCTCTGCTCGACTCCCTCGAAGTCTGCGGCCTCAAGGGCATCGGCTACTATGAGAACGGCTTCCGTCACCTGACCTGCAACAAGGACATCAACAGCCTTGAAGACCTGAAGGGCCTCAAGATCCGCACCATGGAGAACGAAGTGCACCTCGCCATCTGGACGGCTCTGGGCGCCAACCCCGGCCCTCTCGCCTTCGGTGAGCTCTACACCGCTCTGCAGCAGAAGTCCTTCGACGCTCAGGAGAACCCCGCTGAGCTGATCTACAACACCAAGTTCTTCGAGGTCCAGAACCACGTCTATCGCACCGGTCACATCTACACCCCGTATGTGATCTGGATGAACCTCGACTTCTGGAACAGCCTCAACGCCGACACCCAGGCCCTCGTTCAGGAGTGCATGGATGAGTCCGTTGAGTACTGCCGTCAGATCTGCGAGGAGAACGAGCAGAAGTGCTTCGACGCCATCAACGCCTCCGGCAAGTCCACCGTTTACGAGGTCTCCGACGAGCTGCATCAGGCGATGGTCGATGCCTGCGCCTCTGCCGGTATCTATGACATGGTCATCGAGAAGGCCGGCGGCACCTATGCCCAGGATCTGTGGGCTGCCGCGAACTTCACTCCCCCCACTGTCTGATCTGATTTGATCTGACCTGACCTGATGATCTCAACTCCAGGCAGCAAATAACCAAGCCGGGCAGGCTGCCGCACGGTACGCGACAGCCTGCCCTTTTACGCTTAACGAAATCTGAACATTCTGTGAACTTTGCGGGTGGCTTCTGCCCCCTGAAGTAACATAAGTTTTATATCAGAAAGGTGGTCGGTGAAGGGAATGAAAGTATTGCACTTCCTCGACGAGAACATCGAAAAACTGCTCTGCGTCATCTTCCTCGCCATGATGAGTATCCTGATCGTGGTGCAGGTCTTCTTCCGCTACGTCCTCAACAACTCCCTCTCCTGGTCCGAAGAGCTCGCACGTTATTTCTTCGTGTGGATGATCTACATCGGCATCAGCTACGGCGTGAAGATGGATAAGCACATCTGCGTCGACGCCGTGTACAACTTCGCCCCCCAGGGCCTCAAGAAGTACTGGGCGATCGTGGGCTATGTGCTCTTCCTGCTCTTTACGATCGCGCTCGTGTACTACGGCATCGTCGTCGTGCAGAACCAGATCTCCACCGGCCAGCTCTCCCCGGCCATGGGCATTCCCATGCAGTTCGTCTACGCCGCGCCGCCGCTCGGCATGTTCCTCTCGGCGATCCGCCTGATCCAGAAGATCATTATCGCTGCGAAGACGCCCGCCGACGAGTGGGTTTGAAAGGAGCGTAAAGTTATATGGCAGTTGCGATTCTGTTCGGAAGCTTTGCGCTTCTCCTGATTGCCCGCGTGCCGATCGGTATCTCCCTCGGTATGTCGAGCCTCATCACCATCTTCGCCACCCACGTGGTGCAGCCCACGTATCTGGCCCAGGGCCTCTTCACCGGCGCGGACTCCTTCCCGCTGATGGCCGTGCCCTTCTTCGTGCTGGCCGGTGAGCTGATGGCGACCGGCGGTATCTCCCGCCGCCTCCTCAACATCGCCGACGCGTTCCTCGGCCGCAAGTACGGCGGCATCGCGCTCGTGACGGTCGTGGCCTGCATGTTCTTCGCCGCGATCTCCGGCTCGGGCCCCGCGACCGTGGCGGCCATCGGCGGCCTCACGATCCCCTCCATGCTCAAGCAGGGCTATGACCGCCCCTACGCCAGCGCCATCACCGCGGCTGCCGGCTCCATCGGCGTCATCATCCCGCCCTCCATCCCCATGGTCATGTACTGCGTGGCGACCGGCGCCTCCGTCGGCGCGCTGTTCCTCGCCGGCTTCCTGCCCGGCATCCTGATCGGCGTGTCGCTGTGCATCTACTCCAGCATCTACTCCAAGAAGCACGGCTACATCAACAAGGAAGCCGCTGAGTTCTCCTGGGCCAACGTCGGCGCCGCTCTCAAAGAGGGCATCTGGGCGCTGCTCGTGCCGGTCATCATTCTGGGCGGCATCTACGGCGGTATCTTCACCCCGACCGAGGC
>CAMNAE010000151.1 GCA_946530565.1 uncultured Oscillibacter sp. | reverse complement strand
TTTTTTGAAGATACCGCGCGCCGCGCTGATCACCTTCTGCTTTTCGGCCTTCTCCTGCCTCATGAGCCTGCCCTCCCTCTTTCTGCAGCCGCTGACGATGCGCCCTGCGCAGCTTCTGTGCCTGATGGGCGCGGGCGTGTGCGGCTGCCTTGCGCAGTTCAGCGTCACGTCGGCCTACATCTACGCCCCCGCCTCCGAGATCTCGGTCTACGACTACACGCAGGTCCTCTTTGCGGCACTGCTCGGCTTCATCGTCTTCGGCCAGGTGCCCGATCACTTCAGCGTGCTCGGCTATGTCATCATCATCGGCGCCGGCGTCACGATGGCGCTCTACAACCGCAAGCGCGCCCGCATCCTCTCCGGACAGTAAAGGTCGCCCTCTTACGTTTCATATGTCCCAAAGCGCCGCCCTCTCACGAAGGGCGGCACTGTTTTTATAAAACTCTTGTCATAATTGTCAATTGCGCGAAACCGTGCTTTCTGTTAGGATAGAGGTACGACCTTTAAGGTATTACCTCTTGAAGCATACCCCGATACGAAAGGAGCGGCTCCGCCATGCTCGAACACGAATCCCAGTCCCGCCGTATCCGGACGGACCTGCTGCGCGAAATGCGCAGCGGCCGCTTTGCGCAGACGGCCCGCCTGCCGCGCGAGAGCGTCCTTGCCGACGATCTTGGCATCAGCCGCACCCAGCTGCGCGACATTCTCGCCTCACTTGAGCGCGAGGGCTTCATCACCCGCCGGCACGGCGTCGGCACGATCATCAACCACCATGTGCTTAAGGTCCATACGCGCATGGACATCGAGACCGAGTTTCTTGACATCATCCGCCAGAACGGGCATGAGCCCGCCGTCGCCTATGTACGCATCCACGAGGGTCAGGCCGGAGCGGAGATCGCCGAGCGGCTCGGTCTTGACGCTTCTTCCCCGGTCGTCACGGTCACGCGGCTGTGCACGGCCGACGGCAGCCCCGCGATCTACTGCGAGGACGTGTTCGCCAAAAGCATGATCCAGCGGCCCTACACGATCCGCGACCTGAAGGGCCCGATCTTCGATTTCCTGCAGGCCTTCTGCGGCGTGAGCGCCTATCTCGACCTCACGGACTTAAGCCCGGTCACGGCCGACAAGCAGCTCGCCGAGACCTTCCGGGTGCCGCTCGGCACGCCGCTTTTACGCATGGACGAGGTCGACTACGACATCGACGGCAACCCCGTCTTCTACTCCGCGCAGCATTTCATGGGCGGGCTCTTCCGCCAGACGGTCATGCGCAAAAAACTGTAAAGCAAGCACTGATCAAGAAAGGTTTTGACAGAAAGGTTTTGATCTCTCATGGAACGCAAAAAAGTGGCCGTGCTCCTCGGCAGCGACTCCGACTGGCCGGTCGTCAAGGCCGCCTGCGAGACGCTCGAAACGCTCTCGGTCCCGTATGAGGCGCACATTTTAAGTGCCCACCGCACGCCCGACAAGGCCGCCGCCTTCGCCAAAGGCGCCCGCGCAAACGGCTTCGGCGCGGTCATCTGCGCGGCCGGCATGGCGGCGCATCTCGCCGGCGCGATCGCCGCGAACACGACGCTCCCGGTCATCGGGATCCCGATGAAGGGCGGCGCGCTCGACGGGCTCGACGCGCTGCTCGCGACGGTCCAGATGCCCTCGGGCATCCCGGTCGCGACGGTCTCCTTAAACGGCGCGAAAAACGCCGCCCTGCTCGCCGCTGAAATGCTCGCGATCAGCGACGAAAACCTCGCAGAAAAGCTCGATCAAATGCGCGCCGACATGGCCCGGCAGATCGAAGAGAAGGAGAAAAAGCTCTTTGGAGAATGAGGAATGAGGAATTAGGAATGAGGAATTGTTAATGTTATGTAAACCTCATTGCCTGTTTCCGATTCCTTGCTGCACAGCCGCCGGGCGGCCACGCAGGGCCGCCCCTACGAAATATTATGTAACCTTTAATTCCTAATTCCTAATCCCTATTTTACCGGAGGTAAAACCATGAAAAAGCTTGAACAGATCTACGAGGGCAAGGCCAAGCGGGTCTTCCTCACCGATGACCCCGATCTCGTCATCGTCGACTACAAGGACGACGCGACCGCCTTCAACGGCGCCAAGAAGGGCACGATCGTCGGCAAGGGCGTCATCAACAACCAGATGTCGAACCGCCTCATGCAGCGTCTGGAGGCTGCGGGCATCCCGACGCACTTCGTCCAGGAGCTCTCCGAGCGCGAGACGCTCGTGAAGAAGGTCTCGATCGTCCCGCTCGAGGTCATCATCCGCAACATCTCCGCCGGCTCCTTTGCCGCGCATTACGGCGTCGAGGAGGGCATCGTCTTCGAGCACCCGACGATCGAGTTCTCCTACAAGTGCGACGAATTAAACGACCCCCTGCTCAACGACTACCACGCGCTGGCTCTCAAGCTCGCGACCCGCGACGAGATCGAGCGCATCAAACAGATGGCCTTCCAGGTCAACGAGGTCTTAAAGGCCTTCTGGGCGGAGTGCGGCGTCACGCTCGTCGACTTCAAGCTCGAGTTCGGCCGTCTCGCCGACGGCACGATCATCCTGGCCGACGAGATCAGCCCCGACACCTGCCGTCTCTGGGACGCCAAGACCCATGAGAAGCTCGACAAGGACCGTTTCCGCCGTGACCTCGGAGGCGTCGAGGGCGCCTATGCCGAGGTGATGAAGCGCCTTTTGGCCCATGGCTGAGGCGAGGATCTTCCCGGAGCGCCATCTGCACGAGGAGTGCGGCGTCTTCGGCGTGTATTCCAAAAGCACCGCTGACGTTGCGCCGCTCGCGTACTATGCCCTCTACGCCCTGCAGCACCGCGGGCAGGAGAGCGCGGGCATCGTCGTGAACGACGACGGGCTCTTCAACGGCTTCCGCGACACGGGGCTTGTGAGCGAGGTCTTCTCGCCGGAAAAGCTCGCCTCGCTCGGCAGGGGCAACATCGCCGTGGGCCATGTGCGCTACGGCACGACCGGCAGCGACAACAAGCGCAACGTTCAGCCGATCCTCGTCAACCACTACAAGGGCCGCATGGCGCTCGCGCACAACGGGAACCTCACGAACTCGCACGAGCTTCGAAGCGAGCTCGAGCAGCGCGGCTCGATCTTCCACACGACGACCGACAGCGAGGTCATCGCCTACATCATCGTGCAGGAGCGCTTGCAGTGCGACTCGATCGAAGAGGCGATCTCCCGCGCGATGGGGCGCATCCAGGGCGCGTACTCGCTCGTGATCTCCTCGCCGAGCAAGCTGATCGCCGTGCGCGACGTACACGGCTTCCGCCCGCTGTGCATGGGCAGGATGCCGGACGGCAGCGTGATCTTCGCGAGCGAGAGCTGCGCGATCGACGCGATCGGCGGGGCCTTCGTGCGCGACATCGAGCCCGGCGAGATCGTGATCGCCGACAGAAGCGGCGTGCGGAGCCTGCGCGATCACTGCGGCAGGGCCGAAAAGTCGCTGTGCGTCTTTGAGTTCATCTACTTTTCACGCCCCGACTCCGTTGTCGACGGGAGCAGCGTCCATGTCGCCCGCCAGCGGGCCGGCGCGTTCCTCGCGCTCGAGCACCCGGTGCAGGCCGACGTCGTAATCGGCGTGCCGGACTCCGGCCTTGACGCCGCGCTTGGCTATGCCCGCCAGAGCGGCATCCCCTACGGCATCGGCTTTGTGAAGAACAAATACATCGGCCGCACGTTCATCTCCCCGACGCAGACGATGCGCGAAAACGAGGTCAGCATCAAGCTCTCCCCCGTGCGCTCGGTCGTCGAGGGCAAGCGCGTCGTCGTGATCGACGACTCGATCGTCCGCGGCACGACCTGCCGCCGCACGCTCGATCTCCTGCGCGCGGCCGGCGCGAAGGAGCTGCACATGCGCGTGAGCGCGCCGCCCTTCGTGAGCCCCTGCTACTACGGCATCGACATCGACGACCAGTCCAAGCTGATCGCGGCGCACCACAGCGTCGAGGAGATCGCGCAGATCATCGGCGCGGACTCGCTGGGCTATCTTTCGATCGAGGACGTCAAAAAGCTCGCCGACCGCACGAAGGGCTTCTGCACGGCCTGCTTCGGCGGCGGCTACCCGACCGCGGTGCCAAGCGTCGGCGCCAAGGACCGTTTTGAATTCCGCATCAGTGAGGGAAAGGAGCAGGAGTCATGAGAAGCTTCTCCGACAGCTACCGCGAAAGCGGCGTGGATATCGAGGCCGGCTACGAGGGCGTCCGGCTCATGAAGGGCGACGTCGCGCGCACGCGCATCCCCGGGGTCCTCTCCGACATCGGGGGCTTCGGCGGCCTGTTCGCGCCGGACGTGAAAAACATGAAGGAGCCCGTGCTGGTCTCAGGCACCGACGGCGTGGGCACGAAGCTCCGCCTCGCCCAGCTCATGGACAAGCACGACACGATCGGCATCGACTGCGTGGCGATGTGCGTCAACGACATCGTCTGCTGCGGCGCAAAGCCCCTGTTCTTTCTGGACTACATCGCGATCGGCAAAAACGAGCCGAAGAAGGTCGCTGAGATCGTCTCCGGCGTCGCCGAGGGCTGCGTCCGCTCCGGCTGCGCGCTGATCGGCGGCGAGACCGCCGAGCACCCCGGGGTCATGGCCGCCGACGACTACGACCTCGCGGGCTTCTCCGTCGGCCTTGCCGATCAGGAAAAGCTCCTGCGGCAGGAGCTCGTCGAGCCGGGCGACGCGCTTTTAGCGCTCCCCTCCTCCGGCCTCCACTCCAACGGCTTCTCGCTCGTGCGCAGAGTCTTCGACGTGGAGCATGCCGACCTCGGAAAAACCGTTCCGGAGCTCGGCCGAAGCTTAGGTTCAGCGCTGCTCGAGCCGAC
>CAMNAE010000150.1 GCA_946530565.1 uncultured Oscillibacter sp. | reverse complement strand
TACGTCCCCGCCGACCGCACGACGACCGGAACGGTCCGCGATTTCCGGCTCTTTGAGAACTGGATATTGCACAATCCGCGTGTGCCTGTGAAAAACAGTATTCTTCAGAAAAACGAGATCTGCCGCGAGACGACCGAGGCGATCGAGAAATTCGACATCCGTGTGAACTCCTGCCAGGAGATCACCGACTCGCTCTCGGGCGGCAACCTGCAGAAGTTCATCATCTCCCGGGAGCTCACGCGCGAGCCCGAGATCCTCGTGTGCTCCTACCCGACCCGCGGCATCGACATCAAGGCCACCTGGTTCATCCGTGAGCAGATGGTCGAGGCGCGGAACCGCGGCTGCGCGGTCATCATCATGACCGGCGACTTTGAAGAGATCTTCTACCTGGCTGACCGCATCCTGGTGCTCTACAAGGGCGAGGTCGTCGGCGAGGTCGACCCGGCCAGCGTGAGCGTTGATACCCTGAGCCGCATGATGATGGGGGTGCGAGCTGATGAACAGTAAAAGCTTTTCTGAGCGCCTGCTCTCCTCGAAGCTCCCGGTGATATTGCTCGCGGTCATCATCTCGATGCTGCTCGGCGCGATCCTCATCAGCATCAGCGGCGGCAGCGCCCCCGCGGCCTATCGCCAGCTTTTCCTGACCCCGTTTACGACGCATTCGGCGACCGGCGACATGCTCTCGACGATCACGCCGCTTCTGATCATCGCGATCGGCGTCTCGGTCGCACAGCACGGCGGCCTTACGAACCTCGGCGGCAACGGCCAGGTCGTCATGGGCGGCATCGCGATGGCGCTCGTCGCCACCTCGCCCGCGGCCGAGGCGCTCGGTCCGCTGATCTGGATCCCCGGCTTTCTCTGCGCTTTTCTCTTCGGCGCGCTCTGGGGCATGATCGCAGGCGCCTTCAAGGCCTACATCCACTCCAGCGAGATCATCGTCTCCCTGCTTTTGAACTACATCGCCGCGCAGATCATCTCCTATCTCCTGCGCGGGCCGATGATGGCGCAGGGCGTCACGGTGCCCGAATCCGAGCTCGTGCCCGAGGCGGCGCACATGCCGACCCTGATGGCGAACACGAGCGCGAACGCCGGCATCTTCTTCGCCTTCGGTCTCCTCGTGATCTACGGCGTCTTCATGTACAAGACCCGCACCGGCTACAAGATCCGCACGCTCGGCTACAGCGAAAAGGCCGCCAAGTACGGCGGCGTCGAAAAGTCGAAGTACGACGTGCTCCTGATGGCCGTGAGCGGCGGCATCGTCGGCCTCGCGGGCGGCATGGAGGTGCTCGGAGGGCAGTACCGCCTGGTCGAGGGCATTGCGAACAACATGGGCTTCACCGGCGTGGTGGTCGCGCTCGTGGGGCTTCTGCAGCCCGTCGGCATCGCGCTCGCCGCGGTGTTCATGGCGGTGCTCACGGTGGGCTCCAAGTACATGCAGATCATGAGCAAGGTCCCTGTCGCGCTCAAGGATGTGCTTGAGGCGCTGATGGTGCTCTTCATCCTCTGGGGCTTCAGCCTGAACCTGAAGCGCAGGCGCATAAAGGAGGGGAACTGACCATGGGCAATATGTCGCTCCCCGCCTTTATCCTGGCGGTCTGCACGTCGATGTTCCGTCTCTCGGCGCCCCTGCTCTTCGCCTCGACCGGCGAGATCATGAGCGAGAAGGCCGGCGTCTCGAACATCGGTCTTGAGGGACAGATGATCATCGGCGCGTTCACGAGCCTCCTCGTCTCCTACGAGACCGGCTCCGTCACGCTCGGGCTCCTCGCCGCCGGCGTCTTCGGCGCGCTCTCAACGCTCGTGATCACCTATCTCGGCGTCATGCGCAAGCAGAACCAGTCGGTCGTGGGCCTCATGTTCAACATCCTCGCGACCGGCCTTACGACCTATCTCTACCGCATGATCTACGGCGTCTCGGGCGTGGCCCCGACGATCGACACGATCAAGAACATCCACATCCCCGGCCTCTCCGATCTCCCGGTGCTCGGGCCGACCGTGTTTTCGCAGAACCTGCTCGTGTACCTCGCGATCGCTCTGAGCGTCGCCGCCTGGTATATCCTGAACAAGACGAAGCTGGGTCTGTGCATCCGCGCGGTCGGCGAAAATCCCCGCGCCGCGCAGGCCGCGGGCCTTGACGTGATCCGTTACCGGGCCGCGTGCATGCTCTTCACCGGCTTCATGGCCGGCATCGGCGGCGCGTTCCTCGTCGTTGCGATCAACGGCCGCTTCATCGACGACATCACCGCCGGCCGCGGCTACATCGCCCTTGCGATCACGATCCTCGCGGGCTGGAACCCGCTCACCGAGATCGCCGGCTCCATGCTCTTCGGTGCGGCAGACGCGCTGCAGCTGCGCGCGCAGACGCTCGGCTTCTCGATCCCCTATCAGGCCTTCGTGATGCTGCCCTACGTCGTCGTGCTCGTGAGCCTGCTGCTCTTCGGCCGGAACGCCCCGGCCCCCCGCGCGCTCGGCATGCGCTACGAAAAAGAGGGCCGCTGAAGAAGTCCCCGCCTTACCTCCCCCCCCCTTCCATTCCCTCGGCCCTTGGCCCTGCTCTCCGTACCCCCGGGCAGACGTGCCCTTAAACCATTCCACCCCTTTTAAAGATGAGATGAAAGGACGTACAACAGCATGAAAACATTCCGCAAAGTCACCTCGCTCCTGCTCGCTGCGCTGATGCTGGCCTCTCTTGCGGCCTGCGGCGGAAGCAGCTCCTCCGGCAGCTCCGGCGCCTCCGCGCCGGCCGCTTCCTCCTCCGCCCCCGCGGCCTCGGGCAGCAGCGCCGCGCCTGCCGCCTCTTCTTCCTCCTCCGCCTCCACCGAGTCCACAGAGTCCACTGAGCCCGAGAGCGACCTGGTCGTCGACGGCGTCGCGCTGCTCCTGTGCGGTGCGATCTCCGACATGGGCTACAACTACGGCGCTTACCTCGGCCTTGAGAAGATCGCCGAGATGGGCTACCGCACCAACTACACCGAGAACATCGCCGACACCGACTGTGAGAACATGCTCCGCGCCTTCAGCGAGCAGGACTATGAGCTGATCCTCGGCCACGGCTATCAGTGGGCTGAGCCGATCCTGACGATCGCGAAGGAGCATCCTGAGAAGTATTACTTCGCCTACGCCGCCGCTCCCTGCGACGAGAGCGAGATCCCCGAGAACGCCTGCTATCTCCAGGCGCTCGAGTATGAGGCCGCCTACGTCTGCGGCGCTGTCGCGGCGAAGGAAACCAAGACCGGCGTCGTCGGCATCGTCACCGGCGCGCCCGCCGCGATGCAGGTCGGCAACATCAACGGCTTCCGCGAGGGTGCTCTCTCTGTGAACCCCGACATCAATGTCATGTACGTGATGACCGGCACCTTCACCGATCCCGCCAAGGGCAAGGAGGCCGCGCTTGCGATGATCGAGCAGGACTGCGACGTTCTGCTGCACACCTGTGACGCGACCGGCACCGGCGTCATCGACGCCTGCAACGAAAAGGGCGTCATGGTCATGGGCTACGGCGGCGACCAGAGGGAGCTCGCCCCTGACCTGATGGCGACCTCGATCGTCGTCGACACCGCCGTCGGCTTTGCCCGCCAGATCGACCGCATCGCGGACGGCACCTTCGGCGGCATCGACAAGGCCGGCTTCAACACGGGCGTCGTTTACATGGCTCCCTGGGGCGACAACGTCTCCGAGGAGACCGTTGCCTTTGCCGAGCAGCTCGTCGAGGACATCTCCAGCGGCAAGGTCGTTCCCACCGAGAACCTCGTCTCTTACGAATAAGTTGTTTCTGCCTGTACGGTCTCCCGCGGGAGGCCGTACGGCTTCACTGACCGTTTTGTCCACCACCCGACAGTCAAGAGAGGAGAATACGCTATGAACTTCAAATTCCAGGACAAGTACGATCTCTTCATCGGCGGTGAATTCGTCCCCGCCGAGAGCGGCAAGTACTTCCCCTCCTACAACCCCGCGACCGGCGAGAAGAACTCCGAGGTCGCCTTCGCCGAGACCGCCGACATCGACAAGGCCGTTAAGGCCGCGCAGGCCGCCTTCCCCGCCTGGGCCGCCTTCTCCCCGATCGAGCGCGGGCTCGCCCTTTTGAAGATCGCCGACATCATCGACGCGAACGCCGAGATGCTCGCGACCGCCGAGACCATGGACAACGGCAAGCCGCTCGGCCAGGCGCTCGGCGACATCTCCTGTGCCGCTGACCAGTTCCGTTATTTCGCGGGCTGCATGCGCGCCGAAGAGGGCGCCTATGTCCCCTATGACAAGGACAGCTTCTCGATCCTCTCCCGCGAGCCGCTCGGCGTCGTCGGCCAGATCATCCCCTGGAACTTCCCCCTCTCCTCCGGCTCCTGGAAGCTCGCCCCCGCGCTCGCGGCCGGCAACTGCGTCGTCTTCAAGCCCGCCAGCGCGACCTCGATCTCGATCCTGATCCTCGCCGATCTCATCAAGGACGTGATCCCCAAGGGCGTACTCAACATCGTGACCGGCAAGGGCTCCGTCACCGGCTACGGCATCGCGACCCACCCCGGCATCCGCAAGATCGCCTTCACCGGCTCCACCGAGATCGGCGCCCAGATGGGCAGCATCGCGGGGCAGCGCATCGTCCCCTCGACGATGGAGCTCGGCGGCAAGAGCGCGAACGTCGTGTTTGACGACTGCCAGTGGGACCGCGCGGTCGACGGCGCGATGGGCGCCATGCTCTACAACCAGGGCGAGGTCTGCGGCGCCGGCTCCCGCCTGCTGCTGCAGGACACGATCTACGACCGCTTCGTTGAGGCGCTCGCGAAGAAGTTCGAGGCCGTGCGCGTCGGCAACGGCTTGGATCCCGACACCGACATGGGCCCGATCATCGA
>CAMNAE010000149.1 GCA_946530565.1 uncultured Oscillibacter sp. | reverse complement strand
CCATGAGAGCGAACCCATTTCAATAAATCTTTAAACACTTTCACCTTTCGTCCTTCTTCCGGTTCTGGCAATGAACTGGAGCAGTTGCATATTAAAACTATACTATAAACATCTGTCCTTTCAACAAAAAAAATGCTGCAGCTTGGCGATCACTTGTGACGCCTGTTTGGTGCGACAGGAGCAAAACAAGCACTGCGCTTTCCTCGCGAGGATCCTGTAATGAAATATATCATCATGTTTCAATAATCACGATATGGAACCGGCAGGAAATCGCCCGCCCTTCCGGGGTCTCCCGGAAGGGCGGGCGTGCTGTTGTTCCGTGAAATTATCCGATGAAGTCCATCACGGCCTTGTTGAAGGCCTCGGGCTCTTCCATGAACATCATGTGAGCGGTCTCGAAGAGCTTGTACTCCGAGCCCTTGATCTTCTCGTGCGTCCACTCGTTGTTCGCGACCTTGACGTGGGAGTTCTTCGCCGCGATGACGAGCGTGGGGATCGTGATCGTGGGGATCACGTCGCGCCAGTCGGTGTAGACGTGGTTCAAAAACAGCAGCGCGCACTGCTCCTTCGGGAGCTTCAGGCTCTCGTCGACGGTCTGGCGGAAGTACTTTTTGCGGCCCTCCTCGGTGATGATCATCATCTCGACGAAGCCCTCGGTCGCCTTCTCGGTGTTCCCGAGGATGTCCTTGCGCAGCGCCACGCAGGCATCGTTGTCGGCAAAGCCGTCGGGGTTGCTCTCGTTGACGAGGCACAGGGGCGGCTCGTCGACGAGGATCATCTTCGTGATGTGGGCGTCGCGGTAGAGATCCCAGTAGCTCCAGCAGACGCTGCAGCCCATCGACCAGCCGAGGATGACGGCATCCTCAACGCCGAGGGAGTCGAGCAGCTGCTTGACGTCGGTCGCAAGGCGCGAAATGCGGTAGCCGTAGGTCACGTTTTCGCTCTCGCCGTGGCCGCGGAGGTCCACGCTGATGACCTGATACTTCGTTGCGAGCACCGGGATGTTCTCGCAGAAGGCCTTTGCGCTCTGATCCCAGCCGTGGAGCAGCACCAGCGGCCGGCCGGTCCCGTTGATCTCATAGTGGATGTGCGCACCGTCGTTCGTCTGAAACATTGCCATGATAAGAACCTCCTGATTTTTTTCGGCGCTCCGCGCCTTTGTTGCTCTCAGCATAGCAAAAAGAACGGGCCGCAACTGTAAAGCCCTTTACATTTCACAAAATTTTTCTTATAATAGCCCTGTCCATTGTACAGTTTTTGCAGCGGCTCCAATGTTCTCATTCACGGTCATGTAAGAAGCGAGGAGCACTGAGAGCTCCATCGTTGAAAAGCACGTTTTTTCAGTGAAACAGGTCGTTCTTCCAACGGCAGATCCTTCGCTGACGCTCAGGATGACAGGCGTGCTGATTCGATACGTTTTTAGAAACAGGAGCGTGATGCCTCATGAAGCGCAGCGTCCCCTCCCCCACCGCGCATCTTGCCGCAGGCTTTCGCGCCTTCGGGCACATCCGGCGCTTCGGCCCCGGGCAGCTGCTCTTTCACAAAGACGATCCGGCTGAGGAGATCTACTACCTCGCCTCCGGAAAAGTGCGCGCCTTTTTGCTCTACCCCGACGGCGCCGAGCAGACGATCTGCTATGTGGAGCAGGGGTATCTTGTCGGCGAGGAGCTCATGGGCGAGCCCGCGCGGCGGATCGTCTCGGCCGACAGCGCGGGCAGGTGCGTGCTCTACGCGCTGAACTTTCGGGAGCTCACGGCGCTTTTTCAGCAGGACCCTGCCGCGCTGCGCGAGCTTCTTGCGATCTATATGGGCAAGATCGAGCTTCTTTCGAACTGGATCTACTACAGCCGCTTTCCCCGGGCCGAGGCGCGCGTCGCCTGCTTTTTGTGCGACCACTGCCATGCAGGCGAGGCCGTCTCCTACACGCAGGAGCAGATCGCGTCCGTCACCGACATGAGCCGCGTGAGCGTTTCAAAGGCGCTGAAGCGTTTTGAAGAAGACGGGCTCATTGAAAAGCGCTACGGCGGCGTCTTCGTCAAAGACCGCGAGGCGCTCAAGAGCATCTTCGAGGGCCGGGAGTTCTGAAACAGCGCCTGCGCTTCCTTGAAGAGCGCAGGCGCTGTCATGCAGTTTCAAAAGCTGGCTTCACAGGCAGTACACGAAGACTGCGATGTAGTGGCTTAAGGAACCCGCGAGGATCAGCAGGTGGAAGAGCTCGTGGAAGGTCCACGCCGCGTTGATGTTCGGCTTTTGGATCGCGTAGAAAACGGCGCCGAGCGTATAGCAGCCGCCGCCCGCCGCCACGAGCGCAAGACACAGCGGTTCCATCGTCATAAAGTCGCTCCAGGCGAAGACGACCGCCCAGCCCATCGCAAGATACACGAGCGTTGATAAAACCCGCGGCTCGCGGATCCAGACGACCTTCATCACGATCCCCGCGATCGCCACGCCCCAGAGCGCGAGCGAAAAGTGCAGTCCCTTCGGCTGCGGCAGCAAAAGCAGGCTGAAGGGCGTATAGCTCCCCGCGATCAGCACGTAGATCATGCCGTGGTCCAGCTTGCGGAGATATTCCTTGACGCCCTTCGTGTTCACGTCACCGGGATAGAAGTGATAGACGGCGCTTGCCGAGTAGAGCGCGATCATCGAGAGGCAGAAGCACATCGCCCCGGCGACCGCCGGCCCGGAGGAGCCGGTCAAAAGCGCCCTGAGCACATAGACGCCCGCGCCCGCAAGCGCTGCCATCGCGCCGATCGCGTGCGTGCCGCAGCTCACCGGATCCTGCGCGCGTGTGAAAAAGCCCTTCATCCCGAAGCCCTCCTTTTTGGTTCGTTGGTGCCGTAATCTGGTTTCTGAAACTATATTACAACAATATACGCATTATGTCAAGCCCTGTTTTGACGAAATTACCGCCCGCTCCAAACGGAGCGGGCGGCGATCCTGCGTTTTTCGCTGAGCGTGTGCTTCAGCGCTGATTATTCCGCGGCGTACATGGCCTGGAGCTGCTTGAGGTGCGCCCAGCGGGTCATGGCGGCCTTCTCGTTGCGCTCGAAGAGGTTCTCGGCGCGATCCGGGAACTCGCGGGTCAGACGGCTGTAGCGGGCCTCGTTCATGAGGAAGTCGCGGTAGCCGCCCTCCTTGGGCTCCTTGGAGTCGAGGACGAACTTCTTCTCGCCGGTCTCGGCCGGGTTGAAGCGGAACAGGTTCCAGTAGCCGCACTCGACAGCCTTCTTCATTTCCTTCTGGCAGTTCATCATGCCGCCCTTGATGGAGTGCATCTCGCAGGGGGCATAGCCGACGATCAGGGACGGGCCGGGATAGGCCTCGGCCTCGCGGATTGCCTTGAGGGTCTGCGCCGGGTTCGCGCCCATGGCGATCTGCGCGACGTAGACGTAGCCGTAGCTCATCGCGATCTCGGTCAGGGACTTCTTCTTGATCTCCTTGCCGGCCGCGGCGAACTGTGCCACCTGGCCGATGTTGGAGGCCTTGGAGGCCTGTCCGCCGGTGTTGGAGTAGACCTCGGTATCGAAGACGAAGATGTTCACGTCGTTGCCGGAGGCGAGGACGTGGTCGACGCCGCCGTAGCCGATGTCGTAGGCCCAGCCGTCGCCGCCGAAGATCCAGAAGCTCTTCTTGCTCAGGTAATCCTTCTTCTCGAGGATCTCCGTCACGAGAGAGCAGGCGGAGCAGTCGCAGTAGGCCTTGCCGGCAGCCTTGTTGGCCTCATAGTGAGCCTTGACGTCAGCGAGCTTGTCGCCGAAGATTTTGGCGCCCATGTCGGAGTTCACGAGGGCGAGGCACTCGTCGGTCGTGGAGATGTTCGCCATCAGGGCCGCGATGTAAGCCTCGGCAGCCGGGCCGTTGGCCTCGCCGTCGGCGAAGGTGTCGAGCCACTTCTGGGCGGCTTCCTTGAGCTCCGGACGGGTCTGGGGCTGAGCGATCAGCTCGACGGTCTTGTCCTTGAGCATGTTGCGGATCGCGCCGTGGCCGAGGTACATGCCCAGGCCGTGCTCGGCGTTATCCTCGAACAGGGAGTTGCTCCACGCGGGGCCCTGGCCCTTCTTGTTGGTGGTGTAGGGAGACGTGGCCGCGGGACCGCCCCAGATGGAGGAGCAGCCGGTGGCGTTGGAGATGTACATGCGCTTGCCGAAGAGCTGGGTGATGAGGCGCGCATAGCTCGTCTCGGCGCAGCCGGCGCAGGAGCCGGAGAACTCGAGCATGGGCTGGCGGAACTGGCTGCCCTTGACGGTATCGTCCTGCATGTCGGGCTTCTCGGCGACAGAGGCGACGCAGTAGTTGAAGACCTCCTGCTGCGCGGCTTCCTGCTCCTGCGGGACCATGGTCAGCGCGCCGACCGGGCACTGGCCCACGCACACGGCGCAGCCCATGCAGTCGAGCGGAGAGACGGCCATCGTGTACTGGTACACGCCCTTGCCCTTGCCGGCCTTGATCGGCACGATCTTGGCGGCTGCGGGAGCGGCCTTGACCTCGTCCTCGGTCAGGGCATAGGGGCGGATCGTCGCGTGCGGGCAGACATAGGCGCAGTTGTTGCACTGGATGCACTTCTGCGCGTCCCAGGTGGGAACGGTCACGGCAACGCCGCGCTTTTCGTAAGCGGCGGCGCCGAGCTCGAACTGGCCGTCCACGTGCTTGACGAAGGCGGACACGGGCAGGCTGTCGCCGTCCATGCGGCCGACGGGATCGAGGATGGTTGTGACCTGCTCGACGAGCGCGGCGGGGCCCTCGTGCTTCACGGTCTCGGCCTCATCCACGGCGTTCGCCCAGTCGGCGGGGACATCGAGCTTCTTATAGGCAGTGGCGCCGAGGTCGATCGCCTTGTGGTTCATGTCGACGAC
>CAMNAE010000148.1 GCA_946530565.1 uncultured Oscillibacter sp. | reverse complement strand
TCCTCGTCGATGGCCTTGGCGGCGGTCTTGCCGGCGCCCATGGCCAGAATGACGGTCGCGGCGCCGGTCACGGCGTCGCCGCCGGCGTACACATGCTCGCGGGAGGTGTGGCCGGTCTCCTCGGTGACAACGATGCCGCCCTTGCGGTTGATCTCGAGGCCCTGGGTGGTGCTCTTGATCAGCGGGTTGGGGGAGGTGCCGAGCGCCATGATGACGCAGTCGACGTCGATGTCGAACTCGCTGCCGGGGATCTCGATCGGGCTGCGGCGGCCGGAGGCGTCGGGCTCACCGAGCTCCATCTTAATGCAGCGGACCTTGTTGACGTTGTCGTCCTCGTCGGCGAAGATCTCAACGGGGTTGTTGAGGGTCTTGAAGATGATGCCCTCTTCAACGGCGTGCTCGACCTCTTCCTTACGGGCGGGGAGCTCCTCCATGCCGCGGCGATACACGACATAGACCTCGGCGCCCAGACGCTTGGCGCAGCGCGCGGCGTCCATGGCCACGTTGCCGCCGCCGACGACCGCGACCTTCTTCGGGTGGATGATCGGGGTGTCGGAATCGTCTTTGTAGGCCTTCATCAGGTTGATGCGGGTCAGGAACTCGTTGGCGGAGAGAACGCCCTTGTAGTTCACGCCGGGGATCTTCATGAACATCGGAAGACCCGCGCCGGAGCCGATGAACACGGCCTCGAAGCCCTGCTCCTCCATGAGCTCATCGACCGTGAGGGTACGGCCGATCACGGTGTCGGTGGAGATCGTGACGCCGAGCGCCTTCAGACCATCGACTTCCTTCTGGACGATCGCCTTGGGCAGACGGAACTCGGGGATGCCGTAGACCAGCACGCCGCCGGCGAGGTGCAGCGCCTCATAGACGGTGACCTCATAGCCCTTGCGCGCAAGGTCACCCGCGCAGGTGAGGCCCGCGGGGCCGGAGCCCACGACCGCGACGCGGTGGCCGTTGGAGACGGGCTTTTCGACCGGCGCCTTGAAGGTCTCGTTGTGGTAGTCGGCCACGAAACGCTCCAGACGGCCGATGCCGACGGGATCGCCCTTCTTGCCGCGGACGCAGTACTTCTCGCACTGGCTCTCCTGCGGGCAGACACGGCCGCAGACGGCGGGCAGCGCGCTCGTGGCGTTGATGATCTGATAGGCGCCCTCGAAGTCCTCTTCGCGGATCTTCGCGATGAAGTCGGGGATGTTGACCATGACCGGGCAGCCGGTCATGCAGGGCTTATTCTTGCAGTTCAGGCAGCGGGCGGCCTCGTCGAGCGCCTGCTCGCGGGTGTAGCCGAGGGCGACCTCGCTGAAATTCTTATTGCGAACCTCCGGATCCTGGGAGGGCATCGGGTTCTTCACAAGGGACATATTCGCCTTTGCCATGATGCTCAGGCCTCCTTCTTAAACAGGTTGCAGGTGGCTTCGTACTTGTGGGCCTCCCAGTCGCGGTACATCTGGTTGCGCTTGACAGCGATCTCCCAGTCGACCTTGTGGCCGTCGAAGTCCGGGCCGTCGACGCAGGCGAACTTCATCTCGCCGCCGACGCTCAGGCGGCAGCCGCCGCACATGCCGGTGCCGTCGATCATGATCGGGCTCATGGAGACGGTGGTGGGGATGCCGTAGGGCTCGGTGGTCTTGGAGACGAACTTCATCATGATCATCGGGCCGATCGCGAAGACCTCGTCATACTGGTTGCCGGCGTCGATGAGCTCCTTCAAAGCGTCGGTGACAAGACCCTTCTGGCCGTAGGAGCCGTCGTCGGTGCAGACCTTGAGCACGTCGGAGCAGGCGCGGAAATCATCTTCGAGGATCACGAGATCCTTGTTCTTGAAGCCGACGACCGCGTGGACCTCGGCGCCGTCATCATGGAATTTTTTGAGCACGGGGAAGGCGATCGCGCAGCCCACGCCGCCGCCGACGACGCAGACCTTCTTCTTGCCCTCGGTCTCGGTGGGCTTGCCGAGCGGACCGACGAAGTCCTGAAGATAGTCGCCCTCGTTCAGGTGGCGAAGCTTTTCAGTGGTGGCGCCGACCGTCTGCACAATGATGGTGACAGTGCCCTTTTCGCGGTCGTAATTGTTGATGGTGATGGGCACGCGCTCGCCGCCTTCATCGACACGCAGAATGATGAACTGACCGGGCTGTGCCTTCTTGGCCACAAGCGGTGCTTCGATCTCGTAAAGCGTGACCGTGGGCCGCAGGCTCTCTTTCCTCACGATGCGATACATGATGTTCCTTCTTTCCCAAAAAGTGTGGTATCTCCATGGTATCCCATTTTCGTCTGCATTGCAATCATAGTTTGCTTTTTGACAGGCTCGTTATTTCTCTCACAACACAGATTGTCATTATTTTAACGGTTACATACGGGCTTGTCAATACTTTCACAAAATTTTATGTTAAAAATTCAACAAAAAAGTACGGCTTTTGCGCAAACGGTGCGCAAAAACTCCCGGAGCCAAGGCTCCGGGAGCGGATGAAGAAGATGAGCAGATGAGAAAGGGAAGCGCTCAGGCTGCGGGCTGATATACGACGCCGGGGCCGTAGATCGTCGTCCAGTCGTTCTTCATGGAGACGGGGACCCAGTCGAACTCCTCACAGAGGTCGTACATCTTGCCGGCCTTGGCCTGATTGCCGTTTTCGCGCTCGGTATCGTCGCAGCAGAGCATAAAGGCAAGGCTGCGGTAGGCGTTGCCGCTCGTCACGTACTCGGCCATGCTGGAGTCGCCGGTGCTGTTGCCGAAAGAGAGCACGGGCTGCTGCCCGATCTCCTGCATGATGACCGAGACCTTGTTCATTTTGAGGTTCTTGATGATGAAATCCCCGCCGAGGATCAGCTCGTCGCCCTCGGTGAAGACATAGCTGAGACCGTCGGCGCCGTTCTGGCCGCTCGCGACGATCGTCTCGTCGGAGCCGATGATCTGGCGGTTCGGGACGTTGAGCGGGCTGTTGTCAATAATGCCGCGGACGATCAGACGGTCGGTGCCGGAGATGATGTAGACCGTGAAATCATGATCCTGCAGATAATCGACGACCTGCACCATCGGGAGATAGAAGCCCTCGCCGCGGGTCATGCCGGAGTAGCTCGGCATCGGCTGATCCTTGAAGTCCTGGATATAGGCGTTGAATTCCGCGACCGTCATGCCCTTGAAGGCGGAGGCGACGGCCTTGCCGTGATCGACTTCAAGACCTGAGAAGCTTGCGCCGGTCCTGTTCTGCTCGGCGATCTTTTCGGCGACCTCACGCTCAAAGGCACTGGCCTTGTCTTTGTAGCTCGGATCCTCGAGCACGCGGTAGGCAAGGAGCATGTAGTCGAAGTAATTCGGATCGGTCTCACAGAAAAGCGTGCCGTCGAGATCGAAAACGGCGATGCGGTCCTCGACCGGGATGAAATCGACGCTTGCGGGATCGGTGACAGCTTCCACATAACGCGTCAGTGTCGTCTTGGCGCGGGCGTCGTCGTTCCAGTACGAGAGCGGCGCCCATTTATCAAGCGCGGCGTCCAGACGCTGCAGCATGACCGCCGCCTGTGCGCGCGTGAGAGAGCCGTTCGGGCTGATCGTGCGCTCGCTCGTGCCGCGGATCACATCGGCGCCGAGCGCCCACTGCATCGCGCCGTAGCCGCCCTCGGGCAGGGAGAAGACGTCGTCGTAGCTCAGGATGTTCGTATCCTCGCCGACGCTCACGTCGCACCCGAGCGCGATCGCGAAGCGGTGGAGCAGGATCGCGGTCTCGGCGCGGCTGAGAGCGCGGCTCGGCTGCAGGGCCGGGCCGAAGCCGTCGAGCAGACCCTCAGATGCCGCCCAGCGCACGGCGGGCGCGCACCAGTCAGCGGCGGCAACGTCGGTGAAGGGCAGCGCCGCCGGGGCGGTCGGCGTACCGGCGCGGCGGTAGAGGATCGTGAGCAGCTGCGCGCGCGTGAGAAACGCGGCGGGGGAGAAGGTCGTATCCGTCGTGCCGGCCATCAGCCCTTCGGAAACTGCGTAGTCAACGGCAGAGGCGTACCAGGCGCCTTCGGGGACATCGGTAAAAGCGGGGGTTTTCGCCGCAAGCGCGGGAAGCGTCAGGGACAGAGACAGTGCGAGGGCAAGAAGCGCGGAAACAGGTTTTTTTGCGTTCAATTGAAATACCTCCTTTGAAGGTGCGGTGAAGAACTGCTGCGGCAGGGCGGCCAAACCGCGCCGTTTCCGTTATTGTACATGAGATCGGGCCGCACTGCAAGCCTTTCCCTTGACAGGTTTTTGCCGGCTGATTAAAATAGAGCGAAATGAACATGAAAACATGACCATAAAGGAAGAAACCGCAATGGAAATGGAACAACATCAGATCCGGCTGATCCGCTCCCGGCGGAAAAGCATAGCGCTTGAGATCCGGCCCGAGGGGCTGATCGTGCGCGCGCCGTACCGCATGCCGGAGGCGGAGATCCGGCGCTTTCTTGAAAAGCAGCGCGCCTGGATCGACGAGAAGCTCGCAAAGCTGGACTTGGCGCGGACACAGGCAGAGTCCGCCGGGCATCTTTCTTCTGAAGAGCTGCGCGCGCTTGCCGACAGGGCGCTTGTCTTGATCCCCGAGCGGGTGAAGTATTACGCGCCGCTGGTCGGCGTGACCTACGGGCGCATCACGATCCGGAACCAGCGCACGCGCTGGGGCAGCTGCAGCGCGCAGGGGAACCTCAACTTCAACTGCCTTCTGATGCTCACGCCCCCCGAGGTGATCGACAGCGTCGTCGTCCACGAGCTCTGCCACAGAAAGGAGCTCAACCACTCCAAGCGCTTTTACGCCGAGGTGCTGCGCGTTTTTCCCGACTACTGGAAGTGGACCGCCTGGCTCAAGGAAAACGGCCGGGCGCTCCTGCTGAGGATGGAGT
>CAMNAE010000147.1 GCA_946530565.1 uncultured Oscillibacter sp. | reverse complement strand
GGCAGGGGCTCTCCGTCAAGGCTGCGGCGCCCGCCGACGCCCTCGATGCGAAGCGCGCCGCGGCCGGCGTCCGCCCACGAGCAGCCGAGCGCGCTCATGCTCTCGAGCGTCGCGCTGATGTCGCGGGAATAGGCAATGTTGCGCACCGTGCTGATGCCCCCCGCGAGCGCCGCGGCGATGATGCGGCGGTGTGCGTCGGATTTGCTCGGGGGCGGGGTCACCGCGCCATGCAGGCGCAGCGGTGCCAGGCGGATATCCATGGTTCAGGCCTCCAGTCCTGCGGAAAAGACACGCGTAAGATCACTGAGCGGCGTCGGGCGCAGATCGCACGCGCCGATGCGCCGGGGCACGACGAGCGTGATCTGATCTCCGCCGCGCTTTTTGTCCCTCGCCGCGGCCGCGGCGAGGTCGGCGGGCGAAAAATGCGTCGTGGTCGGGAGACCGTTTTTTTCGAGGCAGGCGCAGATGCGCGCCCCGACCGGCTCCTCGCTCCAGCCCAGGCGGTCAGCCGCACGGGCGATGATCGCAAGGCCGGCTGCTACCGCGTGGCCATGCGCGACGGTATAGCCGCTCAGATACTCGATGCTGTGCGCCGCGGTGTGGCCGAGATTCAAAAGCTTGCGCTCGAAGAGCTCGCGCTCGTCCCGCTCGACGACGCCGGCCTTGTAGAGAACGCAGCGGGCGATCAGATCCTCGAGCCCCTCCTGCCCGACGGGCCGTTCCTCGAAGAGCGCAAAGAGCGTCTCGTCGTCGAGCACGCCGGTCTTGATCGCCTCGGCGGCCCCGTCTGCAAGGATCTCAGGCGGGAGCGTCGCGAGGCAGTCGGTGTCGCAGAGCACGGCCGACGGCTGCAGGAAGAGCCCCGCGAGGTTCTTGCCGTTGGCAAGGTCGATCGCGGTCTTGCCGCCCACCGAGGAGTCCACCGCGGCGAGCAGCGTCGTCGGAAGCTGCACATAGCGGATGCCGCGCATGTAAACGCCCGCGGCAAAGCCCGCCATATCGCCGATGACCCCGCCGCCGAGCGCCGCCACCGCGTCACGGCGCGTGAGTCCGTTTTCGGCAAAGCGCTCGAGGAGCGCCTGGAGCGTCGCGAAGTTCTTATGTGCCTCGCCGGCCGGAACGACGCAGTCGATCACGGAAAAGCCCGCCGCGGCGAGCGAATCGTGCAGCGTTTTCAAATAGAGCGGCGCGACCGTGTCGTCGCAGACGACGGCGATCCTGTCTGCCGCAAGCAGCGGCTTTAAGCGCGCGCCCGCCTCCTGAAGCAGGCCTGCGCCGCAGAGCACCTCGTAGAGGGGCTTTGTATGAATGGGGACCGTGCGCATGGGGGATCATCCTCTCATGGGTAGTTGGTGGCTTTGTTTTGTACTTCAGGCGCAGCAGCGATCGCTCAGTTCCCGCCGGCGGCGGCCTTTTTCTCGCGGCCGTCGCGCAAAAGCGCGCAGAGCGTTTCGGCGTCCTTGCGTTTGAGCGCGTCCAGGTACTCGTTCAGGTGGCCGATCAATGTCTCGAGCTCGCTTGTCAGATAGTCCGCGTCATCCAGAAAGAGCTCGGTCCACATGTTCTCGTCGAGCCGGGCCACGCGCGTCATGTCCCGGAAGCTCCCGGCCGAGAAGCCGCGGCGCCTCTGGGCCTCGGGCGACTTGACATAGGCGCTTGAGACGATATGCGCGAGCTGTGAGGTGAAGGCGATGATGCGGTCGTGCTCCTCAGGCGTCGAGAAGGTGAGGCGCGCAAAGCCGAGGTCGAGGAAGAAGTCGCGCAGCATCTCCAGATGCTCCAGATCCGAGCGGTCATCGGGCGTCAGGATCATCGAGGCGCCGACATAGAGATCCTCGCTCGAGGCGGTGAAGCCGCCGCGCTCACGCCCGGCCATCGGGTGCCCGCCGATGTAGGAAAAGCCGTACTCGGCCGCGATCGGCGCGATGCCCGCGACCGTGCAGCGCTTCACGCCGCAAAGATCCACCAGCACCGTGCGCTTCGAAATGAGTTCCGCGTGCTGTTTTGTCCATTCTACCGCAGCGCCGGGGCGTATGGCAAGAAGAATCAGATCGCAGGCAGGAATATTTTCAGATTCGAGCGTGCCGTCGATCGCGCCGCTCATCCGTGCAAGCAGCATCGTCTCGCTGTCAAGATCACAGCCGCAGACCGTGTGATCGGTGCGCGATTTGATGCTTTTGGCCATCGAGCCGCCGATAAGCCCCAGGCCGACAATGCCGATCGTCATTTCGCTTGTCCCTCCTCCCGCGTGTCTTCGGCAAGCTCGGCCGCGCAGTCGTGGAGCCGGAAGAGCTTCTGCGCAAGAGATTCAAAGACTTCGGGCCGGAGCGACTGGGGGCCGTCGCAAAGCGCGTGTGCCGGGTCGTTGTGCACCTCGATCTCAAGGCCGTCCACCCCGGCCGCGACCGCCGCCATCGCAAGGGGCGCAACAAGGCTGCTCCTGCCGGAGGCGTGGCTCGGATCGGCGACGATCGGCAGATGCGTGAGCTGTCGCAGCACCGGGATCGCGGAGATATCGAAGGTGTTGCGCGTGTTCGTCTCGAAGGTGCGGATGCCGCGCTCGCACAATATCACCTGCTCGTTGCCGCTGGCCATGATGTACTCGGCGCTCATGAGCCACTCCTCATAGGTCGCCGACATGCCGCGCTTCAAGAGCACGGGCTTCTCCTGCCGGCCGACCGCCTTTAAAAGGTCGAAGTTCTGCATGTTCCGCGCGCCGATCTGGATCACGTCGACATCTTTGAAGTGCGGCAGCTGCGTCAGGTCCATGAGCTCGGTCACGATTGGGAGCCCGGTCTCGGCGCGGGCCGCCTTCAGGAATTCCAGGCCCTTCTCGCCGAGGCCCTGGAAGGAATACGGAGAGGTGCGTGGTTTGAAGGCGCCGCCGCGGAGCATCGTGGCGCCGGCGGCCTTGACCGCCTTCGCGATCGCGACGACCTGCTCCTCGCTCTCGACCGAGCAGGGCCCAGCGATCAGCGTCAGGCTCCCGTCTCCGATCCTCGCGTCCCCGACCGTCACGACCGTCGGCTCCGGGTGGAACTTGCGATTGGCCTTTTTATAGGGCTCCTGCACGCGTTTGACGTCCTCAACGATGTCGAGCGCGGCGATGAGGTCGATGTCGAGCCGGGAGGTGTCGCCCACGAGGCCGAGGATCGTGTGGTTCGCGCCGACGCTCGAATGCACCGTGATGTCCTTGCTGTGCAGCCAGTCGAGAAGTCCGTCCAGCTGCTCGCGCTTTGCATTGGGTTTTAAAATGACGATCATAAAGGATCCCTCCAACAAAAAACATAAAAGCCGCGGCCCTTCGGCTGCGGCTCAAGAGGTCTGCTTTGAAAACGGGTGCGTTTTTTTCACTTCCCGCTCATCAGCACGTCTGCGCAACCGGAAAAAGCCTTACGGGCATAATCGCCGGTAAAGCTGAAATAATAGCGGTATGCGCTTTTGGAGACGGCTGTAAGCATTGCGGTCTCTCCCGTTCTTTAGATGTTTAAACTATAACACAGCAAAGCGCGAAAAGAAACTGTCAGCTTTCACAAATTTGCGGGAAGCGCATTGACAATCCTATTGTGCCTGCATAAAATAAAGGCGCTTTGCCTGTGAAAGAATCGACATTCCAGGGCATTCGATCATTGCGATTTTATAATGATAAGGTGTGGTTTTCCGTGAACATCCTCCGCCAGATACTGATCATCGCCGCGGTCGCGTGGGTCAGTGAGTGCATCGCCCTTGCGCTGCCCTTCCCCTTCCCCTCGAGCGTCATCGCGATGCTGCTTCTGCTCGCGCTGCTGCTCGCGGGCGCGGTGAAGACCTCGTCGATCCGCGATGTCACCGCTCTTTTGACCGGCGAGCTCTCGTTCTTCTTCATCCCGGCCTCGATCAATATCATCAACTACGTCGCCGAGATCAAAAGCGCGCTCATCCCCTTTATCCTCGTGTGCACGCTCGTGACCGTGCTGACCTTTGCCGTCACGGCCTATGTCACGACGCTCGTCATGCACGCGATGGGCAGCCGGCAGAGCAAGGAGGACTGAGACATGATCGACGGATTTCTTCAGAGCACCTTCTTCGGCATCACGCTGACGCTCGCGGCCTATGTCCTCGGCGGTTTTGTATTCAAAAAGACGAAGCATCCGCTGTGCACCCCGATCATGATCGCGGTCATCGTGATCATCGCGGTTTTGAAGGTCTTTCACATCCCCTATGAGTACTACGCCAAAGGCTCCGAGATCATCGGGCTCTTTTTGGGGCCTGCGACCGCGTGCCTGGCCGTCAACATCTATGAAAAACGCCTGCTTTTGAAAAAGTGGTGGATCCCCGTGCTCTGCGGCTGCCTCGCCGGCACGCTCACGAGCATCACGAGCGTGCTCATCATCTGCCGCATCTTCGGCCTCTCCCCGGCCGTCACGGTCGCGCTGCTCCCCAAGTCCGTCACGACCCCGATCGCCGCGGCGATCTCTGGCGCGCAGGGCGGCATCGTGCCGATCACGGTCGCGGCGGTCATCGTGACGGGTCTTCTCGGCAACCTGATCGGCGCGCCGATGATCAAGCTCTTCCGCATCAAAGAGCCCGTCGCGGCGGGGCTGGGCCTCGGCGTCTGCGCCCACGGCGTCGGCACCGCCCGCGCGCTCGCGATCGGCGAGACCGAAGGCGCGATGGCCGGCATCGCGATCGGCGTCTGCGGCGTCATTACGGCGGTGCTCTCTCTCGCGTTTCCGTATCTGGTGTGAGGCAGGGCCAAAAAAGCCGCAAAACGCGCCCTCCGTATTAACTTTGGCTCTGGACAAGGCTTTTTGGCTCTGTTAAAATGAGGGGTGGAAAACGGCGCGGCCGGAGATCCGGCTCGGCGCTTTCGAGAAAAAACTGAAA
>CAMNAE010000146.1 GCA_946530565.1 uncultured Oscillibacter sp. | reverse complement strand
TCACCTACACGAACAAGGTCCACTCGGCCGACATCACGGTCAAAAAATTCGACGCCGGCAGCCCGGCCCGGCCGCTGACCGGCGCGGTCTTTACGCTCACAAAGGCGCGCGCGGGCGAGGAGACGGCGGATACCGTCTGGACCCGCCCCGCCGCGGGGGAGACGGACAGCGCGGTCTACCGCTTCGCGGATCTGCCCGACGGCAGCTATACGCTGAGCGAATCGGCGGCCCCGGCGGGCTATGGAGCCATCGGCGACGTGACCTTCAAGATCGTGAACGGAACGGTGACGGACGTCTCGACGCCGGCGGGCGGAGACGTTACGTGGAACGCCGAGACTCTGACATTTACGGTGAAGGATGAACAGCTTGACAACGGAATGATCACCGTGCGCAAGGAGTGGCTGGATTTCTTCGGAGAGCCCACTGATTATAACGGCACAATCGATCTGAACATCATACAATGGGCACAGGATATTGAGATCCGGCATACCGTTACGGTTACATTCCGATACAAGGACAACGCGGGTTTATGGGTCACTGCTGCAACAAGAACGGCAACGGGATATGGAGACGCGACGGTAGAATGGATGTGGAATACGTTTACCTCAAGCGTTGAAAGCATTGAACCAAGCGGCGGCGCGACGTATGAGTCGCTTGGAGAAAAGCGATTCAGACTGACGATCCCGAATACGAACACAGATACGCAGATCTTCGTAGATGTGATCAATAATGGCTATGATCCCTGGAAAAATTATTCGTCTTCCAATCCGTATGATGGCAGTATATTCAATGTTCAGATCGGCAGCACACCATCCCTGCTGGACGGAATGAGCGCAACAGGCGGCGAAAAGACCATCACGCTCGGAACAGGCGGCGTATGGTATCAGCAAATCGCCGTTACTTCCGATGACGGGCTGCTCTCGGAGACAAGTGAGACGCTTCCTGCAACTTACAATGGCAGAAACTGCTACTATTCGATCACTGAGGACACAAGCTCACTTCCTGAGGGATATATGCTGTATCAGATCTCGACGGAACGGATCAGCTCCGGCGTGCTCACGGCTTACAACCGCAAGACCTCGCTGGATCTCACGATCCTGAAGGTCGACCGGACGAATCGCTACCGGAGACTCGACGGCGCCGTCTTCGCGCTCCGCCAGCTCGACCCTGAGGCGACCGGGAATCTCGGCATGCGGACGCTCGCGGGCGGGCGCATGGAGACGGGCACGACCGCGGACGGCGGCAAGCTGACCTTCACGGACCTCGCCCCGGGCTATTACGAGATCAAAGAGACCTCGGCCCCGGTCGGCTATGTGCTCCACGGCGAGACCGCCTTCTATATCCGCGTGACCGCGGAGGGCATCGACCTTCTTGAAAAGGCCGAGGGCCCGGCGAAGGACTGGGGCGCCGCCGCGGCCGATCCCGGCGCACCGGTCACACTTGCGGGCGCGGCCGCCACGGTGACCAATACCCCCGGCACGCCGCTTCCCTCGGCCGGCGGGCGCGGATATGACGCATTTACCCTCGCGGGCGGCGCCGTGCTCCTCGCGCTCGGCACAGCCCTCGCCATGAAGCGGCGGCGCAGGCACGCATAACGCGACGCGGCTCACATTTCATGATGTTTATTCGGCATTTGACCCCGTGGAGAGCGATCTCCGCGGGGCGCCTTATTGGACTGAAAAAGCGTCGTGTGTTGATGCTTTCTTTGATGAGACGATGCTAAACTGAGAAATACAGAGGAAAAGAGTAGACGCTTTTTGAAAAATGTACAGATTACACAAAAATATGCTGTTCTTTTTGGGATGCCTTTTTGGACTAAAGTCTGGAGAACGACTGATAATTATGATACAATTATTTAATACGAATATACGGCACGGCGTCGGTCATTCCGAGATCCGTACGGCTGCGGCGACGCGAAGGGGCACAGGGAAAGAGCGGATCCCCGCACCGCTGTGTGCCTCGCACAGCATAGCTGCGTTTAAAATGCTTGACATGCGAGCGTTTTATTTGAAATCGATATGACCGGGCCTGCCTGCCATATGATACCATCCCGCCTCCTGCGAGAGAAAAGGAGCTTCCCATGGCACGAAAGGATCAAGTTCATCAGCCGGAATCCGTACAGAGCATGGGTCAGTCCATGCTGCGCCGGCTTCTGCAGGACCGCCGCGCCCGAAGGGTGACGGCGGCACTCGGCTGCGTCGTACTGGCAGTCACCGTCTGGCGCCTCACGCGCCCGGCCGTCACCTGGGAGGCCGAGGCCTTCTGCGGCGAGACCGAGCACGTCCACAGTGAAAGCTGCTTTGAAACGGTGCTGGGCTGCGGGCTTGAAGAGCACGCGCATACGGAAGAATGCTATGAAGAGGGCTTCGTCTGCGGGCTGGAAGAGCACACGCACACGGACGCGTGCTTTGAAGAGGTCGAGACGCTCATCTGCGGGACCCCGGAGCATACGCACACGGACGCGTGCTTCGAGGAGACCGAGACGCTCGTCTGCACGCTAAATGAGCACGTGCACGGCGCGGACTGCTACGATGAAGAGGGGAACCTCAGCTGCGAAGAAGAAGAGCACCGCCACGGTGAGGCCTGCTTTGAGACCGAGCGGACGCTCGTCTGCGACGAAGAAGAGCACGCCCACATTGATGCCTGCTTCGAGCTGACCGAGCAGTGCACCTGCGGGCTTGAAGAGCACGAGCACGATGAGAGCTGCCGCGGGCAGATCCTGAGCTGCGGCATGGAGGAGCACACGCATACCGAGGACTGCTATACCGAAAAGGCCGTGTGCGGCTTTGAGGCGCACACGCATTCGCTTGCCTGCTATTCCGACCCCGGCGCCGATACCGACGGCAGCTACTGGCGCGCACAGGTGCCCGAGACGTGCGGCGAGTGGCGCACGGATCTTCTGCGCACGGCGGCGAGCCAGATCGGCTACACCGAGAGCAAAAAGAATTACGCCGTCCTCTCCGACGGCAAAACGATGAAGGGCTATACGATCTACGGCAGCTTCTGCGGCGTGCCCTACGGCGACTGGTGCGCGGCCTTCGTGTCGTGGTGCCTTGAGGCCGCGGGCGTCGATTACCCGACCGAGGTGAGCTGCACGCGCTGGGCCAAAGCGCTCACGCGCGCGGGGCTTTATCTCGAGGCCGATGAATATCTCCCCTCGCCCGGCGATCTCGTCTTTTTTGACTATGAACAGGACGGGACGATCGACCACGTCGGCATCGCCGCGGCGGCCGAGTACGACGACACCGCGACGCTTTCACGTCTGACGACGATCGAGGGCAACAGCGCAAACGCCGTGCGCAGCGTCAAGTACGAGGGCACGGATCTGCGTGCGATCGCGGGCTTCGGCTTGCTTCCGGAAAGGGACGAGGCGACCGGGCTTGCGAAAAATCACGACCGCTTCACGCTCACGGACGAGCCGGAGGCAGAGGCGGCGCCCGAGGCCGCGCCGCCGCAGGTTTCGCTTGTGGAAAACCCGGTACTGCGCTTCGAGGGCGGCGCCGCGGGCATCCGCGTGACCGTCGAGGCCGACGCAGACGCCTTCCCGGGCCCGGTCACGATGATGGTCCGCAAGATCCGCGCTGAGCGGATCCTCGACGCCGTGAGCGGCGCCGTCGCGGAGGCGACCGAGGCGGAGATCAAAGACGTTGAGGCCGTCGACATCAGCTTTTACGACGATGAGGACGAAGAGGTCGAGCCTTTAAAACCGATCCGCGTGACGATGCGCTCCGAAAAAGTGCTTGATGCAGCCGCGCCGATGGTCGTGCACGTCGACAACCGGGGCGACGCGGCGCTCGTCGAACAGGCCGCCGAGGAGATCCTGCCCGAGCCCAAAGACGACGACGCAGTCGTCTTCGAGGTGGATTCCTTCTCGGTCTACGCGATCGTCTACACCGTCGACTTCGCCTGGGAGGTCGGCGGGAGTCAGTATACCTTCACGCTTGCCGGCGACGACGCCGTGAGCCTGCGCGCGCTTGCCGCGGCGCTGCACCTGTATGAGACCCCGGAAGCTGCCGCGGCCGCCGTCGCGGCTGATGCGGAGAGCGCCGCTTTTAAGAGCACCGAGGCGGAAGCGGACAGCGAGAGTGCCGCGGAAGAAGCCGCCGCAGCGGACGGGGCGCAGGCGGACGAAGCCGAAAGCGCCGGGGACGAAAACGCGGCCGAAGAGCCCGCCGCCGAGGAGATCGCGGCGGAGAGCGCCGAAGCAGACGCCTCGGCCGAAGAAGGCGGAGAAAGCACCGGAGCGAGCGCCCCCGCCGAAGAGGCTGGGGACGAAGTGCGCAGCGTGACGGCCGAGGACGTGCTGCGCGCCGAGGCCGCCGGGAGCGAAAACGCGCAGCTGGACGCCTTTATGGCGGCGGTCGAGAGCGTTTCCTTCAGCGATCCGTCGCTCGTGCGCGTGATCGCGATCGACGAGGCGCAGAGCCTCCTCACGCTCAAGCTGAAAAACGGCTTCTGGCAGACCGGCGACCTCTGGAAGGCCGAGGACGTGATCAGAAGCGCGAACGCGCGCGTGTTCGATGCGGGCGACTGGGCGATCGTGAGCCTCGCGCCCTTCAGCACGCTTGAGACATTGACGATCACGCTCAAAGGCGGCGAGGAGATCACGGTCGACGTGACCGACGCGCAGGACGCGCCGATGAAGGGCGACGGGACCGTGGATACGATCACGAACCCCGCCGGCACGACGATCGATCTCTTCGACTACTGGGTCGACGACAGCCTGAAAGACGAATTCGCCCGCCGCGCCTGGCCGGGCTTTAAAGACAAGAACGGCACGGATTACAGCGGAGGCTCCGCCGGCGTTTCGCTGGACTGGGATACCTTCCTGCGCGGCACGGGCGGCAACAACGCCGGCATCAACGCGCGCGCAGACGAT
>CAMNAE010000145.1 GCA_946530565.1 uncultured Oscillibacter sp. | reverse complement strand
GCGGTAGTCGCGCGCGATGATCTTGGGCACCTTGTTGTCATAGAGCGGGCCGCCGGCAAAGCCGACACGGGTCGCCTCAAAGGTCGTCTGAAGGTCGATGCCGGCCTTCGCGGCGAAGGCATAGCCCTCGGCCATGGCCGAAAGATAGGCACCGGCGATCATGTTGTTCACGAGCTTGGTGATGCTGCCGGCCGCGGACCCGCCGACATAGACCGGGTTGCCCATGCAGGCGAGCAGGGGCTGGACCTTGTCGAAGATCTCCCTGTCGCCGCCGGACATGATCGCGAGCGTTCCCGCGATCGCCATCGGGTTGCCGCCGGAGACGGGGGAGTCGATCAGATGCATGCCGGCCGCCTTGAATTTGGGATAGTAGTCCTGGATGATGTCGGGCGCGGTGGAGTCGAGGTCGAGCATGATCGTGCCCTTTTTCGCAAGGCGGAGCGTCTCGTCGAAGGAGTGCTTGATCGTCTCGTGCGTCGGGAGCATCTGCATGATGACGTCGCAGGTCGTATAGATCTCGTCGGTGTTCGTGATCGGCACGCCGCCGGCGGCCTTGAACTCCTCGAGCCGGTTCGGCATGACGTCGAAGCCGAGCACCTCGCAGCCGCTCTTCTTTATAACATTGAGGGACATCGGAAGCCCCATTACGCCGAGGCCTAAAAAGCCAATTTTATACATAATGTAATATCTCCTTTGCTGTTTTTCCGCCCCGAAGGGCGGGAAAACAGATATGATGGTCGATCGTCAGTTCAGCAGCGTCGGAAGGAGCGTCGTGAGCGGCGAGACATAGGTGATCAGGAACAGGACGACGATCGCGATGATCAGCATGGGCATCATGGCCTTGAGGGCCTTGCCGAGGCTCGTCTCCGCGATCTGGTTGCAGATCAGCAGGCACAGGCCGACGGGCGGGGTGACGAGGCCGACGCAGAGGTTGAAGCTCATGACGATGCCGAAGGTCAGAAGGTCGATGTTGTAGGCCTGCAGCAGCGGCAGGAGGATCGGCGTCATCATGACGACGGCGGCGTTGGCCTCCATGAGCATGCCGATGATCAGGAAGACGATGTTCAGCAGGAGCAGGATTACGATCTTGCTGCTGGTGATCGCGCTGAAGGTCTCGACCAAGGTCTGCGGGAGGCCGGAGGTCGTGACCACGTAGCTGGAGGCCTTGGAGAGACCGACCATCATCATGATCGCGGCGGTCGAGATCGCGCCCTCGGCAAAGACCGTCGGAAGCTCGGAGAACTTCATGTCCTTGTACACGAAGAGGCTGATGATCAGCGAGTAGGCGACGGCGATGGCCGCGGCCTCGGTCGCGGTGTAGATGCCGCCGAAGATGCCGCCCAGGATGATGATGGGCATCAGCAGCGCCCAGATGCTGCTGCCGAGCGTGTGGATCTTCTGGCTGCCGGTGGATTTTTCGTGCGAGGGGAAATTGTGGCGCTTGCCGTAGATCAGGGCATAAACGATCAGGGAGCCTGCAAGGATGATGCCGGGCAGCGCGGAGCCGAGAAAGAGCTTCGCGACCGAGATGTTCGTGATGGAGGCGTAGACGATCAGCACGATCGAGGGCGGGATGATCGGGCCCAGGATCGAGGAGATCGAGGCGACGGCGGTCGCGAACTCGGGGGGATAGCCCTCTTTCTTCATGGCGGGGATCGTGATGCCGCCGATGGCGGACGCGGTCGCGACGCCGGAGCCGGAGATCGCGCCGAAGATCGCGGAGGCCGCGACGGTCACGACGCCGAGGGAGCCCTTGATGTGGCCGATGAAGGCGTTGCAGACCTCGATGAGCTTACCGGTGATCGAACGCGACATGATGTTGCCCGCGAGAATGAAGAAGGGGATCGCGAGCAGCGAGCTCGAGTTCATGCCCGCAAAGAACTTCTGCGGCAGGACCATCGCGGGAAGCCCCGCCATATTCAGCGTGACGAGCGTCGCGATGCCGAGGGCGATGTAGATGGGCAGGCCGACGAAGGCCAGCACCAGCAGCAAAATGATCAGGATCAGACCGACGTTCATGCCTTCACCCCTTTTCCGTATTGGAGCCGTTCTTGAGCTCGATCAGATTTTTTGCAATGACCTCGAGACTGCACAGGATCATGAGCACGATGCCGATCGGCATGGCAGCATAGGTCATGGCCATATTCACGCCGGGGATGCCGGCAGAGGCCGTTTTGACACCGGTCTGGCACAGGCCGATGGAATAGACGAAGAGAAACGCGAGGAAAACGATGCCGGCGATCGTCGCGATGATCGTGATGATATTCTTCATTTTGGGGCTGAGCATACCTGTGATCACGTCGATCTGCAGGTGGCTGTTGCGGCGCACCGCGATCGCGGCGCCGAGCATGACGGAGTAGATGAAGAGGTAGCGGCAGAGCTCCTCACTCCAGGAGTTGGATGCGGAGAAGATGTAGCGCAGAATGACCTGATAGACCATGACGACGACCATGACGGCCACGACGATAAAGAGCAGGTACTTGATGATCTTCTCCACGACATCCATAAACTTTGAATATGCATGCAGCATGGGTGGACCTCCCAAAACACGTTAGTCAGGTTGGAAAAGGCCGGCTGTGTGCCGAGCAATGCACACAGCCGGCTCCTGAAAAGCTTACGCGATCTGTGCGCTTAAAAACCGAGCGGCTTTAAGCGATCAGGCCATGTCGCGGATGGCGTTCGCCCAGTCGGCGAGGTAGTCGAAGTTCTCCTCGGCGAAGCCGACGAACTTCTCGCCGAAGGCCGCGTTGTCGACTTCGACGAACTCAACACCGAAGTCCTTCTCGAGCTCGGCGCGCTTGGCAGCCTCGTTGTCGACGACAGCCTGGCTCTCCTGAGCGGCGGCATACTCGGCGGCTTCCTGAACGGCGGCCTGGATGTCCTCGGGCAGGGAGTCGAAGTAAGCCTTGTCCATGATCACCGTGTTGGCGCTGTAGACATGGTTGGTGAGGATCCAGTACTTGCAGATCTCCTGGAAGGAGTAGTTGCTGGAGTCAATGATGGAGTTCTCCTGACCCTCAACAGTGTGCTGCTGCAGAGCGGTATAGACCTCGCCCATCGCCAGCGGGGTGGGAGCGGCGCCCATCCACTGCCAGGTCTTCACGTACATCTCGAGGTTGGGAGCGCGGAGCTTGAAGCCCTTGAAATCGTCGACGGTCTCCATCTTCTTGGTGGCCGTCACGACACGCGCGCCGCGGTAGCAGGCGCCCATCAGCTTGAAGCCGCCGTCGTCGCCGACCTTCTGCAGGATCTCATGGCCGAGGTCGCTGGCCCAGACCTTGGAGAAGTGCTCGAAGCCGCCCGTGTACATATAGGGCATGGCGTCGATGTTCGCCAGCTGGGTGAAGGGAGCGAGAGTACCGACGGATTCGACGCAGACGTCAGCCACCTTCGCGGCCATGCCCTCGAGGACCTCGGTGGTGGTGCCGAGCGCGGCGCCGCCGTAGGGAGTGACCTTGACGCGGCCGTCGGTCAGCTCGGCGACCTTGTCGGCGAACATAACGCCCATATCATAGGCGACCTCGCCCTCGGTGCCGTTGAGCGCGAGCTTCCACTCATACTCGGGAGCGGAAGAGGCGGCGGGAGCAGCGGAACTGCTGGAAGAGCCGGAGCTCGCGGCGGGAGCGCTGGAGCTGGCTGCGGGGGCGCTGGAAGAGCTGCTGGAGCTGGAAGAGCTGCCGCCGCAGCCGGCCAGCAGACCCAGAGCCATCACAGACGCCATTGCCAATGCGAAGAGTCTCTTTTTCATGCTTGTATCCTCCTTGATAAATGGGTGCGAAGTGACGTGCGGTGCGAGCGCACGGCCGGAGCTAAATATTAAATTTAATTCCGACAAGCCCCATGTTAGTCCTTTTGCCCGGCTTTGTCAACAAGTTTAAATTTTAACGATGCGATTTTGGGGATTTGCACAGAAATATTAAATCGAATTTGACAGATTGCCCAGCCACTGCCGTAAAATATGACAAACAGAGCGCTGAAATTAAATATAATATTTTGCTTGGCGCCGCTGACCGTGATCACGGCGCTTTTTTAGCGCCTTTTTGGCAAGATTTGGTTGACAAGAGCGGTTTGGTGTGATATTTTAAATTTAATCTTGACGTGAACGTAACGTTTTATACATTTGTTCCGCCTCCGCGCATGAAAGGAGGGCATTCTATATTTATGGAATATCCCGAACAGCTGCAGGACTATGCCCTCAACGAGATCCGCCGCCGCATCCAGACGGGCGAGTACCCCGGCGGCTATCATCTGGTCTCCAAAACGATCGCCGACTCCCTCGGCATCAGCTCAACGCCGGTCATTTCGGCGATCAACCGCCTGGCGATGATGGGGCTCGTCGAGCTTCTGCCCCGCCGCGGCGCGGTCGTGCGCAAGCACACGGCGGCCGACATCCGGCATTTTTCGGATACGCGCATTATGATGGAGCGCTATGCCGCGCGGCACGCCTGCCGCAATGTCGACAAAATGCCCGAGGTCACGCGTGAGATGCACAAGGCGGCCGAGGAGCTCGCGACGATCCCGCTCGACAACATCGAACGCATCTCGGAGCTTGAAAACCGCTTCCATTCGCTCTTCGTCTCGCTCGCGGGCAATCCGCAGCTCGACCGGCTCTACAACTTCAACTGGGGCGTCGGGAGCGTGTACCACATCTACACGGTCAAAAACGTCGATCCCGAAAATCTGCGCACGTCGCTCCTCGAGCATCGCGAGATCTTAAGGATCCTGCTCTCGGGTGACAGCGATCAATTGGAGCGCATCCTTTTGGCGCACCTGCGCTTCGTCGACCGCGCGGCCGACTGGGCGCAGACCTGAGCGGCCGTTTCACGGCAACTCTTATGTTCCAACAGCGCCGCCCCGCCGGCACGGGGCGGCTATGAAAGAAAAAATGACAGCGTCGGTT
>CAMNAE010000144.1 GCA_946530565.1 uncultured Oscillibacter sp. | reverse complement strand
GGGGAATTCCTTGGTTTTGGCCATGCGCAGACCCGTCGCGAGCAGCATCACGCCGCCACGAACGCGGATCTGCAGTCGATGATCAAAAAGCGGACCTTCCGCGTCGACTTCTACTTCCGCCTGTGCACGCTCAACTTAAGGCTCCCGCCGCTTCGCGAGCGCGGAGAGGACGTGATACTGCTTGCCGAGCACTTCATCGACGGCATCACCGAGCGGCTGCAGCTCAAGCACCGCAAGCACTTTTCCGACGCGGCGCGCGAACTGCTGCTGCACCTGCCGTGGACCGGAAACGTCCGCGAGCTGCAAAACGTGATGGAACGCGTCGTGCAGCTGGTCGAGGGCGAGGTCATCGAGCCGGACGATCTCATCCAGTGCCTCGACTTCCCGCCGGAGTCGCTGCCGGAGCCGGTCAAGGCCCCGCCCAGACGCTCCCGCCAGAGCCTCACGCGCGAGGACATCATGCAGGCGCTTGAGCACTGCCACTACAACCGCACGCTCGCCGCCGCTGCGCTCGGGGTCTCGCGCAAGACCTTCTACCGCAAAATGGAGGAACTCGACATCACGATCTGAGACAAGCACCGGGTAACGATCCGGCCGCCTGCAGCATGAAATGCGGGCGGCCGGGTTTCTGCTTTTTTACAAAATGCGGGCATTATCCATTGCTTTTTACGCTCTGACGGGCGTATAATAAACAAACTTGTATTGCGGCGCCTTATCATCAGCCGGGTGCCCTCAGAAGGAGAAAAACACGCCATGTACATTTTGACCTGTGAATCTACCGTGGACCTGCCGAGCGAAGAGCTCGCGCGCTTTGGCATCCCGTACATCCCCTATCCTTTTACGCTCGACGGCGAGAGCTATCGCGACGACTGCGGTCAGACGCTTTCGAATGCCGCGCTCTATGAGGCGATGAAGGGCGGCGCCATGACCGGCACGGCGCAGATCAACCCCTATGACTACGAGGCTTTTTTTGAGCCTTTTTTAAAAGAGGGCAAGGACGTTCTGCACTGCGTCCTCTCCTCGGGCATCACGAACACGATGGCCTCGGCCATGATCGCCAGGGAGACGCTTGAGGAGCGCTACCCCGGTCGGCGGGTTCTGCTGCTCGACACGCGCGCCGCGACCGGCGGCGAGGGGCTCTTTGTCGAGATGCTCGCCGCAAAGAAGGCCGAGGGGCTCAGTCTTGACGAGCTCTTTGCCTGGGGCGAAGAAAACCGCCTGCGGGTGCACCACTGGTTCTTCACGAGCGACCTTACGTATCTGATCCGCGGCGGGCGCGTCTCAAAGGCCGCCGGCACGATCGGAAACATGCTCGGTATCTGTCCGCTCCTGCATGTGGACGCCGCAGGGAAGCTGACGGTGCGTGAAAAGCACCGCCCCAAAAGCAAGGTGATCCGCGCCTGCGCCGAAAAAGCGCTTGCCTTTGCCGACGGCGGCGCCGAGTATTCCGGCCCCGTTTGGATCTTCCACTCCGCCTGCCGCGCCGACGCGGAGGCAGTCGCGGAGCGTGTCGGGCAGCTGCTCCCCAAGCTGAAGGAGCCGCCGCGCATCGGCGAGATCGGTGCGACGATCGGCTGCCACACGGGTCCCGGCACGGTCGCCTTGTTTTTCCTCGGTACGCCGAGAGACCTGCACGAGTGAGTTTTTACCCCACCCCGGCGCTTTTTGAAAAGGCGCCGGGGAAATTTTCGCCTCGACCAAAGGCAGAGCGTGTCACAGATTCTTTACTTCCTTTTTTTGGCGCAGTATGCTATAATACCATGATATTATAGAAAACTATACCCTTCAGGTATCTCCAAGGAGTGGATCCCCTTTGAAAGTCGGTTTGGATGTGGGCTCCACCACGATCAAGTGCGTGGTGCTGGACGAACACGATCAGATCATTTTTAAAACCTACGAGCGGCATTTCAGCCACATCGTCGAAAAGAGCGAGGAGCTTCTGCGCCGCGTGGCGGAGCTGGTACCGGACGGCCAGGCGCAGCTTGCGATCTCCGGCTCGGCGGGCATGGGCATGGCCGACTCCGTCGCGGTGCCCTTCGTGCAGGAGGTCTACGCGACACGCGTCGCGACGAAGCGCCTTGCGCCTGAGACCGACGTCATCATCGAGCTCGGCGGTGAGGATGCGAAGATCCTCTTTCTGACGAACGGCCTCGAGGTGCGCATGAACGGCTCCTGCGCCGGCGGCACGGGCGCCTTCATCGACCAGATGGCGACGCTTTTGAAGCTCTCTGCTGACGAGATGGACGCATGCGCGCTCAAAGCCGAAAAGAGCTACACGATCGCCTCGCGCTGCGGCGTCTTCGCCAAGAGCGACGTGCAGCCGCTCATCAACCAGGGCGCAAAGGCACCGGACATCGCCGCGAGCATCTATCAGGCCGTCGTGAACCAGACGATCGCCGGGCTCGCGCAGGGCCGCCCGATCCGCGGGAACGTCTTGTATCTCGGCGGGCCGCTCACGTTTTCCGAATGCCTGCGCCGCAGCTTCGACAAGACGCTCGGCGTCACGGGCACGCTGCCCGAGAACAGCCTTTTATTCGTCGCGCTCGGCGCCGCGTTCTACGCGGACCAGACACTGGATCTGAGCGTTGTTGCCCAGACGCTCCACGCGCGGGGGATGAGCGAGACCTACCGCTCGCAGCCGCCGCTCTTTGAAAGCGAGGCGGAGTATGAGGCCTTCCGCGCCCGGCACGAAAAGGCGGCCGTTCCCAAGGCGGATTTCCCGGCGGACTACGAAGAGCCCGTGCACATCGGCATCGACTCCGGCTCGACGACGGTCAAGCTCTGCGTGATCGACGAGCAGGCGCGGCTTTTGTTCACCGACTACCGCCCGAACCTCGGCAACCCCGTGCCGCTCATCCGCGAGGTGCTGATGCGCCTCTATGAGGAGCACCCCAAGTTAAACGTCCGCACGGTCACGACGACCGGCTACGGCGAGGACCTTGCGAAAAACGCCTTCCACGCGGACTACGGCGTCGTCGAGACCGTCGCGCACTTTACGGCGGCCAAGTACTTCCTGCCCGACGTCGACTTCATCATCGACATCGGCGGTCAGGACATGAAGTGCTTCAAGATCGAGGACGGCGCGATCAGCGATATCTTTTTGAACGAGGCCTGCTCTTCGGGCTGCGGCAGCTTCCTGCAGACCTTCGCCCAGGCGCTGGGCTACGACGTGAAGGACTTCGCAAAGCTCGGCCTTTTCGCCGACCGGCCGGTCGACCTCGGCTCGCGCTGCACGGTCTTTATGAACTCCTCCGTCAAGCAGGCACAGAAGGACGGCGCGACGATCGAGAACATCTCGGCCGGCCTTTCGATCAGCGTCGTGAAAAACGCGATCTACAAGGTCATCCGCGCCTCCTCGCCCGAAGAGCTCGGGCGAAAGATCGTCGTCCAGGGCGGCACGTTCTACAATGAGGCGGTCCTCCGCGCCTTTGAAAAGGAGATGGGCGTCGACGTCATCCGCCCCGACATCGCGGGGCTCATGGGCGCCTATGGCGCGGCGCTCTACGGCAAAAAGCGCGCGGCGCTGCGCCCGGGGAATAGCCGCCTTCTGGATCTTGCTGCCCTGCAGGGCTTCCGGCAGGAGACGCGGAGCGAAAAATGCGGCCAGTGCGGCAACAACTGCCAGCTCACGATCAACACCTTTGCCGACGGCGGGGTCTACATGAGCGGCAACCGCTGTGAAAAGCCGATCACCGGCAAAAAGGATTCCGATGAGTGGAACCTCTACGAATTCAAGCGCCGCGAGATCCTCAAATACAAGCCCGGCGAGAACAAACGCGGCAAGGTCGCGATCCCGCTGTGCCTGAACATGTGGGAGCTCTTCCCGTTCTGGCATACGTTCTTTACAAAACTGGGCTTTGCGGTCTATCACAGCCCGCTCTCGAACCGTAAGCTCTATCTGGAGGGGCAGGGCACGATCCCCAGCGACACCGCCTGCTTCCCGGCCAAGCTCGCGCACGGGCACATCCGCTTTCTGGCGAAGCTGAAGCCGGATATGATCTTCTATCCCTGCATGACCTATAACCTTTCAGAGGGCAAGGGGCAGAACCACTACAACTGCCCGGTCGTGGCCTATTATCCCGAGGTGATCCGCGGCAACTGCCCGGAGCTTGAGGGCATCCCCTTCGTGTATGACTATGTCGGCATCCACCGACCCGACGACTTCAAAAAGAAGATCCACGCGATCTTAAAGCGCGAGGGCTATGCGATCCCGCTGCGCGAGGTGCGCGCCGCGGCTGACGCTGCCTTTGCCGAATACCAGAGGCATATGGACACCGTGCGCGCGAAGGGACGCGAGCTGATCGCAGCGGCGCGCGCGACCGGGCGGCGCATCATCGTGCTCGCGGGCCGGCCCTATCACGTCGACCCCGAGGTCAATCACGGCATCGACACGCTCATCACGTCCTTCGGCGCGGCGGTCATCACCGAGGATTCGATCTCCGACCAGGTGCCCGACTTCCCGACGAGCGTTCTGAACCAGTGGACCTACCACGCGCGGCTCTACGCGGCGGCGAAGTACTGCTGTGAGCATCCGGGCATGGACCTTGTGCAGCTGGTGAGCTTCGGCTGCGGACTCGACGCGATCACGACCGACGAGACGCGCGAGATATTGCACCGGGGCGACAAGCTCTACACGCAGCTCAAGATCGACGAGATCACGAACCTCGGCGCCGTGCGCATCCGCCTGCGGTCCCTCTTCGCCGCACTCGACGAGCGCGAGGGCGAGGCATAAGGAGTTTTTTGATCATGGATACCCCTGATTTTCTGAACTATACGAAATTCACGCCCGAAATGAAGGCGACGCACAAGGTGCTGATCCCCAACATGGCGCCCGTGCAGTTCCGGATCCTGGCGGCGGCGCTCGAGTACGCGGGCTATACCTGCGAGCTTCTGGAGAACTGCG
>CAMNAE010000143.1 GCA_946530565.1 uncultured Oscillibacter sp. | reverse complement strand
GCCTATGCCGCGGCCAAGGCAGGCGTCATCTCCCTTACAAAGGCGATTGCCAAGGAGGGCGCGCCGCTGAACATCTACTGCAACAGCCTCTGCCCCGCCTATACCGACACACCTCTGGTCAAAGACGCGCTCGTTGGCGAGAAACGGGAAAAGGTCCTCGCCGCAATGAAGATCCACCGCCCGGCAAGAGCGGAGGAGGTCGCCAACGGCCTCGTGTTCCTCGGCTCTGACGCCGCCAGCTTTATCACCGGTGAAAATCTGAACTGCGACGGCGGCATGCTGATGGACGGCTGATCCCGCCTGACTTACATAGAGGAGGACATTCACATGAAAAAAGGGATCCCGATGATCGATTTCATGCAGAAGATCCCCGGCGGCATGATGCTGATCCCGCTTTTGATCGGATGCGCGGTCAACAGCCTGTTCCCCCAGGTCCTGAAGATCGGCGGCGCGACGACCGGCGTGCTGACCGGGACCTCCGCGCTTTTGGGCGCGTTCTTCATCTGCGTCGGCGCTAATCTGACCTTCAGCGGTGCGCCGAAGGCGCTCAAGGTGGGCGCTGTCGTGACCGTGACAAAGCTGCTTTTGAGCATCGGTCTCGGTGTGGTCATCAGCCGTTTGTTCAACAACAATTTCCTCGGTCTCAGCGCCATCGCGGTGATCTCCGGCATGTCCAACTCCAACGGCGGCATGTACGCGATCTTAACGCGCGCCTACGGAGATGAGTCGGACGCCGGCTCGATCGCCGTCGTCTCGCTCAATGACGGGCCCTTCTTCACGATGATCGCCCTCGGCAGCGCCGGTATGGCCAACATCCCTCTGAAATCGCTGATCGCCGCCATCCTCCCGCTGCTGCTCGGCATGCTGCTCGGCAATCTGGACCCCAAGATGAAAAAGGTCCTCAATGAGGCGGAGCCCCTCGTGATGATCCTGCTGGCCTTTGCCGTGGGCTCCGGAATGAACATCTTCCAGGTGATCGAAGGCGGTGCGGGCGGCATCCTTCTCGGACTCATGACACTGCTCATCGGCGGCATCTGCACGGTCTTCTTCGACCGGCTCACCGGGGGCACCGGCATTGCCGGCGCAGCCATCTCGACCGTGGCTGGAAACGCCATTGCCACCCCCCTCGCCGTGGCGGAGGCCGACCCACCATCTATCAGCAGGCGCTGGTGGCGACGCCGCAGGTCGCGGCCGCCATGCTGGTCACCGCGATCCTCTGCCCCTTCTTCACATCCTTTGTCAATCAGCACTTCCGCAGGAAGGATGAGCCTGCCCCGGCTCCGTGCATGCCGGTCCAGGCGGCAGACTAATGTGATTGAGCTCTCCGGCGATCTGAAACGCTCCGCACTCAGGCGTTGGACAGCCCCTGCTCCGCGAGCATTTGCTTTGCATAATCGATGAAGCGCCGCATGATGCGGCTGGGCTTGCGGTCGCTGCGGCTGAGGAAGCCTGATTCCAGAAGGATCGGTGGATCCAGCTGCCGCAGGACATAGCGGCTGCGCGGCAGCGGCGCGGTCTTGGCGTCGCGGACCTGAAAGCCGATCGCCGTGCCGTTGTCGATGAGCTCGAGCATCGTGGAAAAGTGCTGCGTCACGCTCAGAAGCCGCGGCCGGACCCCCTCCTGCGTGCAGCGCTCCGACACGATCTTGTGGATGAGGCTCGTCTCGGCGAAGACCGAGAGCGTCTCCTCCCCCAGTTTTTCAAATGGCACGCGCTTAAACTGCCCGAGATCATGCTTCGGCGGAAGGATCAGATAGAGCTCGCCGGGAAGCACGCACTCCTGCGCAAGCAGCGGGTCGGAAAAGCCCTGCTCCCAGGTCGTATAGGCGAGCTCGAGCTCCTCATCGCGCACCATGCGGACGGTCTCGGCCCATGGATATTCCCGAATGCTGAGCTTGCTTTCACTGTAGCGGCTCATGAAGCCGGGATAGACCTCGCTGTAGAGCCAGGAGCCGACCATGTTCGAGATGCCGAGCTTTAAAGACTGCCGCTCGGACTCGCTGAAGGCTGCCATCTCCCGCTCGGCCGCGCCGAAATCCGCGATGATGCGCCGCGCCCACTCCACAAGTGTGCGTCCGGCCTCGGTAAATTCGAGCGTCTTGGGGCCGCGTTCGATCAGCGTCACCTGAAGCGTCTGTTCCAGAGCGTTGATCGCGTTCGTGATCGCGGGCTGCGAGACATGCAGCTCCTCGGCCGCCTTTGTAAAGCCGCCGAGCCGGAAGATCGCCTCAAGATACACGAGCTTTCTCAGGTCCATTGCGCATATCCCCCTCTCATAACTTATGATTATAACAGATACAACAGAAAAAAACCATACCGATCCCCGTTAAAGCAAGGAGGCAGTAATCATGGAAATGAATCAGGCCCAAGCCTATCTCACCGCCATCGGCGGCGTCAAGCGCGTGATGGCCGTTCGCCTGAAGCCGAAGAGCGACATGCTCAAAAGCCTTGAAGACGCCTGCCGCGAGCACGGCATTCAAAACGGCGTCATCATGAGCGGCATCGGCGGCGTTACGACAGCCGTCTTCTGCGACCCGCAGTACTTCCCCTGCCGCACCCAGCCCTACAACTACGGCGATCCGATCGTCAAGCACGAGGTTTTGAGCATCGCCGCTATCTCCGGCATCATCTGCCACGATCCCGCAGGCGAGATCAACCTGCACGTGCATGTGACCTTCAGCGATCAGCAGGGCCGCTGCTACGCCGGGCACCTCAAAGAGGGCACGATCACGATGCTCACCGTCGACTGCGTGATCGCGGAGGTCGGCGACGGGCTTGTGATGAGCCGCCAGTTCGATCCCGAGCTCGAAGTGCCGCTCTTCACGCCGGTGCAGGAATAAACGTGCTTCGCCCCCGCGCTTTGCTCTTAAGCGCGGGGGCTCACTCTTTCATTCGCGGACAAGCCCGGCAGCGGCATGCTCATGGACGGCTGAACTGCGCAAGTGCCGGTCGATCACCGAACCTTTCCGGCAAAGACAAGCACAGGCTGCAGCAAAGATCCGCTCTGCTGCAGCCTGTGTTTTATGATATCCCGGATCCGATCCCCTCAGGAAGACTTCCCCGAGTCCAGGAACGCCCGCAGGCGCTTTTCGTGATCGCCCGCGTGAATCAGCCTTCCGGCGCTCCGCGCGCGCAGGAAGCGCACGGCCTCCATCCGCTCCAGTGACATGCGGCAAAGAGGCTTTTGCCGCAGCTCCTCATCCGTGAGCCGGATGATCTCGCGGTGGGTCCCCATCGCCTCGCAGGCCTCCTCGAGCTTTCGGAGAAACTTCTCCTGCGGCTCCGTGAAGCGATAGAGATACGTCGCCGCGTCCTCCCCTGTGAAGAGCTCCAGGGCGCAGACGCCGTCGCCGAGGGCGGCGTTCCAGTACTGCTCCGGCGAGAGCGTGCGGAAAAGGCCCTTGTGGGTGAAGGGCGCGGAGAGCGCGGCGGCTTTGAGCGCCTGCGCGCGTTTTTTCTTCGTCAGTTCGGCGGCTCTCATGGCGCGTTCGGCAAAGGGATGGGTGTCATAGCCCATTTTCGAGACCGAATAGGCCCTTCCGCCGCGCATGAGGAAATGGATCGCGTAGCCCTCGTGCCGGATCTCGTCGGTATAGCAAAGAGGGATCCGGACAGAGCGGGTCGTATAGGGGAGCACGCAGACCGCGTCCGGGTAGAGCGCGATCCGCCCGCGCCCGCGCTCCTGAGGGATGGCATACTCTCCCTCTGTGAGCATCAGCTCCGGCTCCTCCACATAGAGCGCTTCGAGAGAGCACTTCGCGAAGCAGCCGTTCAGCTCCTCCCAGAAGCCGTCGAACGCAAATCCGAGCATGGAGATCTCGATCGGCCCCGCGCCGCTCTCGAGGATGACCCGGTGGTTCACGGGGCGGATCGCCGTGATCTCCGCGTAGTCGACAAAGCGCTCCCCGATCCGCACTCCCTCGCGTTCGACGGAAAGCTCCGTGTCCGCGCCGAGCGCGTGCCCCGTATAGTTCACAGCTTCGTACCGCAGCTGCCGCAGAACTTCATCCCCGGCTCGTTCTCAAAGCCGCAGTTGGGGCATTTTCCGCTCTTCGCCATGGGCGAACCGCACTCGCCGCAGAACTTCAGGCCGAGCGCGACCTGCGCGCCGCAGTTCGGGCAGCGCTGCGTCCCCAGCGGCGCGCCGCAGTGATTGCAGAATTTCCCGGTGCCCGCGGGCTTGCCGCACTTGGGGCAGACCGTGGTCCTCGTCTCGATCTTGCCCTGCCAGACCGTCGCCGCCTCGGCGGCTTCGTCGATGTTGCGGCGCATCGCCTGATTGCGCGCCTGCGCGACATAGCTGGCCTCCCGGGGCGCGCAGTCGGTGCACAGGCCCTCGTCTTCGTTCCAGCAGTCGGAGCAGACCCATTTGTTGCAGGAGGGGCACTTGCGGAAGAGCGGCCGCACTTCCTCCTGCGCGGCGTCGAAGGCGCGCTCCTGCTCCCTGCGCCAATCCGGGGACTGGGAGTCGAAGCGGCTTCCGAGAAGCTCGCTCCCGCGTTCCAGCGCCCAGCCGAGATCGCCGGCCCTGCCGCCGAAAAAGCTGCCGAGGGTCGAAGCCAGACGCCCGGTGCGCTCGGATTTCTGGCGCTGTTGATAGGTGGAGGATTCCTTAAAGGTGCTCTTGACGCCGTTTCCGCAGCAGTCACAGTAGAACTCAAACTGGAACCCGGCCTCTGTGGACAGATCATTGTAATTCCGTGTAAAAGCGTGCAACATTTCAACGCCTCCTGTTTTCAGTGAGTCATTCAAAGGATCGATGCCTGGCATCAGCATAGCATGAACGAGTGTGTTTTGCAAGTCCGGCGCCGCGGCGCCCCGCCGCCTGACGCCTATGCCTGGCGCCTGTTCTCAAAACCCGAAGTTCGCGATCATGTTCGCGAACTCCTCGCTCGCGGCAAAGCTCACGTAGATCGTCTGGCGCGCCTTGTCGACCGCCTCTTCCGCCGTGCGCTCTCCCGAGGCCTCCGCCCAGGC
>CAMNAE010000142.1 GCA_946530565.1 uncultured Oscillibacter sp. | reverse complement strand
GGTGCTCTCCGCCGAGCAGGACCGGGAGCTTGCCGGCGGCGAGGATCTCCTCCGCACGCGCTTCGATATCCGAAAGGGCGGCTTCCGATGAGCCGAAGCAGAGCTCGAGGTCCCCGCAGTCAAAGATCTTCAGGTCCGTGAGGTCCCGGTCCTGATAAGGGCTGTAGGTCTCAAGGCCGAAGCTCTCGTGCCGCATGGCCGCGGGGCCGAAGCGCGCGCCGGGGCGAAAGCTCGTCGTGGAGTCGAAGGGCGCGCCGAAGACCGCGATCGACGCATCCTCAAAAGCGGCGTCGCAGCCGATGAAGGTCTCGATATTCGCTCTCATCGCTCCACCTCCTCGAGCATGCGCTCCAGGTACGCCGGCAGGTAAAAGGCGCCGCGGTGGAGCTTGGTCGTGTAGTATTTCGTGCTCAGGTGCCGCGCCTTCCAGGTCTCGGGGTCGAAGTCCTCGATCGGGTGGTATTTTTTGCTCGCGAAGCCGAAGAGCCAGTAGCCGGCGGCATAGGTCGGGATGTGCGCCTGATAGACGCGGCTGATCGGGAAGGTGTTGACGATGCGCTTGTGACTGCGCTGCATGGCCTCGGCGTCATGCTTGTAGAAGGGGCTGCCCTGCTGGTTGACCATGATGCCGTCCTCACGCAGGGCGTTGTAACAGATGCCGTAGAACTCCCGCGTGAAGTAGCCCTCGGAGGGGCCGAAGGGGTCGGTGGAGTCGACGATGATGAGGTCGTAGCGGTCGGTGCAGCGGCGGATGTAGCGCAGGGCGTTGTCAAAGGTGATGTGCACGCGGTCGTCGTCGAGCTTGCAGGCGTTCTCGGGCAGGAAGGCCCTGCACGCCTCGATCACCTGCCCGTCCATCTCCACAAGGTCGATGCGCTCGACCGTGTCATAGCGCGTGAGCTCTTTGACGACGCCGCCGTCGCCCGCGCCGATCACGAGCACGTCGCGCACCTGCGGGTGCACCGACATCGGCACGTGCGTGATCATCTCGTCGTAGATGAACTCGTCGCGCTCGGTGAGCATCACGCTGCCGTCGAGCGCGAGCACCCGCCCGAACTCCGGCGTCTCGAAGATGTCGATCTGCTGGAACTCGCTGCGTTTGGAGTACAGGTGCTGCGTCACGCGCAGGCTGTGCTTGACGTCCGGCGCGTGGCACTCACTGAACCACAGCTCCATGGGAAAGCCCTCCTTCCTCCAGAATGTTGATGTATTCGATCTGCGGGTCCTCGGGGCCGGTCATCGAGCAGCCCTTGGCCTTGGCGTAGGCAATGTAGTCGAGGATCTCGCCGGTGATGCGCTCGCCGGGCGCGAGGATCGGGATCCCGGGTGGATAGCACATCACGAACTCGCTGCACACGAACCCCGCGCTCTCCATCAGCGGGACGCTGCGCTTCGGCGCGTAAAAGGCCTCCTGCGGGCTCAGAACGACCTCGGGGTCGATGTACTCCTGACCCAGAAGGCCGCTGGAGTCCCGCTGGTAGCGGCGCTTGATCTCGGCCAGAGCGCTCACGAGGCGCTCGAGCTCCTGCGGCCGGTCGCCGATCGAGAGATAGGCGAGGATATTGCCGATGTCGCCGAACTCGATCTGGATGTCGTACTCGTCGCGCAATATGTCGTAGACCTCGATGCCGGCAAGGCCGATGTCGCGCGTGTGGACGCTGAGCTTCGTGGGGTCGAAATCGAAGATCGCGTTGCCGTCGATGAGCTCCTGCCCGAAGGCATAGTAGCCGCCCACGGCGTTGATCTCCTCACGGGCGTAGGCCGCCATCTCGATGACCTTCCGGAAGACCTGCCTGCCGCGCAGGGCGAGGTTCCGTCGGCTGATATCGAGGCTCGACATCAGCAGATAGCTCCCCGAGGTCGTCTGCGTCAGGTTGATGATCTGGCGCACATAGCCGGGGTTCATCGCTTCGCCTGTTAAAAGAAGGCTCGACTGTGTGAGGCTGCCGCCGCTTTTGTGCATCGAGACGGCCGACATATCCGCGCCGGCCGCCATGGCCGTGAGCGGCATGTGATCGCCGAAATAGAAGTGCGTGCCGTGGGCCTCGTCGGCAAGGCAGAGCATGCCCGCATCGTGCGCCATCTGCACGATCGCGCGCAGGTCGCTGCAGACGCCGTAATACGTCGGGTTGTTCACGAGCACCGCCACCGCATCGGGGTGCGTCCGGATCGCCTTGGCGACCTGCTCGCGGCGCATGCCCAGCGAGATGCCGAGCCTTTGGTCGACCTCGGGGTTCACATATACCGGCACCGCACCGCAGAGCACCAGCGCGTTGATGACGCTGCGGTGGACGTTTCTGGGCAGGATGATCTTGTCGCCCTGCTTGCAGGTCGAGAGCACCATGCTCTGCACGGAGCTCGTCGTGCCGCCGACCATCAAAAACGCGTGCGCCGCGCCGAAGGCGTCGGCCGCCAGGTCCTCGGCCTCGCGGATCACCGAGACCGGGTGGCAGAGATTGTCGAGCGGCTTCATGCTGTTGACGTCGATGCCGACGCAGCGCTCGCCCAGAAAGGCCGCAAGCTCCGGGTTGCCCTTGCCGTGCTTGTGGCCGGGGACGTCAAAGGGGACGACCCGCATCTCGCGGAATCGCTCAAGGGCCTCGTAGATCGGCGCCCTCGTCTGGTCAAGGTGTTCGTTCATGGCTTGCCACCGCCTCCTGAAAATAAGAAAACACAGACCGCGGCAATGCGGCCTGTGTGAAATGCCCTTTGATCTTTCGACCAGGCGGCGTCTCCCGTGCGGAGCCGGGGAGACGGGCCTGTGCGTATCAAGACAGGGCTTCGGCAATCGGAGTCTATACAGCAAAATCACTTTTACTACTCTTATTGACCATTTCACAAGTTTGCGCATCGACGCATTGCGGTTATAGAGTAACCAACTTTGAAACTGAGCTTTTAACTCAATCAATAAGGCGGCAAGCCGCCGATCGGCAGCGGACCCGGCTGTCCGTATGGCCTTGACCCGCCTGAGGCGCAAAACGCGGGACGGGTGGTCCTGTTGATCGCAGCAAGACTCTGCTGTGAGAGATCGTCTTGTCTGATGAAAGATATGTACGCTAAGGGGCAGCGCCCCGAAGGTGAGGCGATTATATAGCCTTTTCGGCCGCGCTGTCAATAGAAATAATCACAAAGTTTGCGCGGGAACACAGATGAAACAAACAGCATCGCCGCCCTGCCTGAAGCGTCAGCAGATACAGCGATATCCGCCTGTGCGTTTTCGTTTTTAGATTCCTGCATTCTTTTTGCATAGTATTCTTGCAAAGAACAGACCGCATCCGTATAATTGTATACAGTAAAGCGAGATAAAGGGGGAGTTTTTATGAACATATCAGGAAGATACACCCATTACGGCGAGGACTGAACGTTTACCTTCCAATATAACATGTATAACATGACCTTGAAATGGATCGATCGCTGCTTGAGGGGGCACTGATATGAGAATCTATTTGCTTATGGCATATCATACGACCGAAGACGGGGAGGACGAGCCGAGGAAACAGGGCTTCAGGATCGGCATTTTTCGCTCAAAGGAGATTTGCAATCAATTGATCGACGAGTATCGAAAACTTCCGGGCTTTTCCCTTCCGGATTGCTCTTTTGAGATCACAGAATTCCAGCTTCCGGAATCGGATTTGCCAGTAGAGTATGTTTTTTGCGCAGAGGCGGTCGAAGCGGAGTTTTCGGATTATGAAAAAGGAGAGATCATTGGATATTATTTGACAAAGGCCGGGGCCATGGCCGGGATCATTCGCTATTTAAAAGACAGAGTGCAAAATCAGGGCTCAGATCCTTTTGAGCATGCGGAGATGAACATCTATCTGCAAAAAGACCGCATAGGGCAAAAAGGCTGGCAGGAAGGGTTCGTAACAGAGACCTATTATCAGGACTGGGATGATCCGGCGCTCGAGCCGCTGGATGAGGATTCCGTGTTCTGCGCGAAGGCTGTGCACAAACCTTTTTCAGACGGTGAACGATCGGTCGTACTTGGGTATTTTCAAACAAAAGCAGATGCGATCGCGGCACTCCTGCAGTACCTGGCTTTTTCGGAACCGGTTGAGGACGACTTCTGGTGCGAAACCTTTTCTATAACAAAAGTGAAGAAAGAGCAAAACACGGAGTGACTCAAGCCGCAACAAAACGATTCAGGGATTGAGAATCGGAACTCGCGTGGTGCGCGGGCAGACCAAAGTTGACTACACATTTCCTTATGGAATATATGACGTACATTATTACTCGATTGCAAATGGGGTTATCGTATATGAAAGTAAAGTAAACTGGACGCGAGCTGCTCAGGAAGCGATTGTTGCTCTTGCGGTGATCGCAGCCGTTATGGAACCCGGATTTATACCCATTGCTGTCACTGCTGCAATAGCATAAGGAGAAAAGATCATGAGGTCAATTATATCTTCATTTGGCCAGATTATCGATTGCAGGCAATTGATCCTTTCGATCAGCTACTACTCACTTCCAATAAACTCAGCACATGCGCTCACGAATGAGTTTTACTCATTTGTCAATACACTGCTGCCAGACTTCGTTTTGGATTGGAAACTGCAGAATCGTAGTTTCAAAGATCTCAGTGAGGCTATGCAGACTCGAAGCTTGATAAACGGACACTTTTCCATGGATTTACTTGGCAGCCTCAGAAGCAAAGTGGTATACAATAAAACAACTTTTCGGAAATACATTCACGAAATGCTCTATCCGAGTATTCCGTACCATTTGAAAGGTGAAGATGCATCTGTCGACTATTCGCCTTATTCACGGGAACGTGGTTCAACTATCTGGATTCCGGAACAGGAAAAAGACAGGAGAATCCCGGGATTCAGATATAATATACAAGGCTCCCTCATGGCTATTGAGTGATGAAAATACACAACCTGCCTGCGGGTCTTGTGCCACGAAGAATAAAACTCCCCGTCCAAAGGACCGCAAGGTCTTTGACGGGGAGTTCTTTATGGCGTTTTTGCTGAGGCTTCCTTCATGCAGCTTTCATG
>CAMNAE010000141.1 GCA_946530565.1 uncultured Oscillibacter sp. | reverse complement strand
GCTCTTTTTCGATAACGGTGACCTCGGCGCCCAGCTGTGCGCCGCGGATCGCGGCGACGTAGCCGCCGGGGCCGCCGCCGATGACGATGATTTTCTTAGCCATGAGTCAGCGTCCTCCGTCAGACCAGAATCGTCTCGGGGTGCAGGATGTAGTACTCGATGTCCTTCAGGATGCGGCCGCACTCCTGGCCATCGATGACCTGGTGGTCGATCGTCGCGAAGACGGTCATCTTCTGACGGAGGCCGACCGTGCCGTCGGGCATGGCGGAGGGCTGCAGCGTCGGACGGCCGAAGCCGATGATGCAGGTCTGGGGCAGGTTCAGAACGGGCGTAGCGCGGTCGATCGGGAACATGCCGACGTTTGTGATCGTGCAGGTGCCGCCGCTCTGCGCGTCGGGGGCGAGGGTCTTGTCCTTCGCCTGCTGAGCAAGGGCCTTGACCTCGTGATGGATCTCGCTGAGCGTCTTGAGATCCGCGTTGCGCAGCACCGGCACCATGAGGCCGTTGTCCGTCGCGACTGCGACAGAGAGCTGCACGTGCGCATGCGTATAGAGGGTCTTGCCGTCGAAGGTCGCGTTTGCGAGCGGGTGATCCTTTAAGACGCGGCCGAGGAGCTTGCAGAGGATGTCGTTGACGCTGATCTTGCAGCCGAGCTTTTCCTGCTGCTCGACGAGCTTCTGGCGATAAGCGAGAAGCTCGGTCGCGTCGACATCGCACATGCAGGTCGTCTGCGCGGTGGTCTGCATGCTCTGGAGCATATTGCGGGCGATCGTCTTTTTGACGCCGGTCCAGGGGATCTCAGTGACGGCATCCTCGGCAGCGGGCGCGGCGCTGACAACCGCGGCGGGAGCGGCGGCGCGACTCGCGAGATACGCCTCCACGTCGGCAGCCTTCACGCGGCCGGCGCAGGGGATGGCGGCAAGATCGACGCCGGCTTCCTTTGCCATCTTGCGGGCAAGGCCGCTGGCGCGCACGAAGCCGTTTGCGGAAGAAGCGGGGGAGACAGCAGCGGAAGCGGCAGGAGCGGCAGCCGGGGCCGCAGCGGCAGGAGCGGCAGCCGCGGCGGGAGCGGCTCCGCTGGCGACCATTGCGTCATACTGTGCTTTCGTTTCGGCGACATAGGCGATCGGCTCGCTGATGGGAACGGTCTCGCCCTCTTTGGCGACGATGTGGATGAAGCCGCCGTGGATGATCTCGTATTCGATCGTGTTCTTCTCGTTTTCGTACTCCATAACGGCGTCGCCCTTTTTGACCTCGTCGCCCTCTTTGACCTTCCACTCGATGATCGTGCCCTCGACCATCGTGAGGCCGGCCTTCGGCATCGGGATCATGGTCACGCCCTCGCCGGCTGCGGCGGGTGCGGAAGGGGCAGCGGCCGCGGGAGCGTCGCCGCCCTTGGCGATCGCGTCATACTCGGCCTGATCCTCGGCGAGCACGCCGATCTTTTCGCCGATAGGGATCGTCTCGCCCTCTTTGGCGGTGATGTGCAGAATGCCGGAACCGAGCGAGTTTGCCTCGATCGTGTTCTTTTCGTTCTCGTATTCCATGAGGACGTCGCCTTTGTTGACTTTGGCGCCCTCTTTGACCTTCCATTCGATAATGGTACCCTCGACCATGGTCAGACCGGCCTTGGGCATCACGATTTCCATACTCATTGAAGGGACCTCCTTCTTCTCAGCTGTTCACGAGCTCGCGGACGGATGCGATGATGCGGTCCACGGTGGGGATGGAGTAGTGCTCCATGTTGAGGTTGTAGGGCATGGGCACGTCGAGCGCGGCGATGCGCTTGACCGGTGCGTCGAGCTCGTAGTAGAGCTCCTCTTGGAACTGCGCGGCGAGCTCAGCGCCGATGCCGGCGGTCTTGTTGCTCTCCTCGACGACTGCGACCTTGTGCGTCTTGCGGGCGGAGGTGAAGAGCGTGTCGGTATCGAGCGGAGCGAGCGTGCGCGGGTCGATGACCTCAACGTCGATGCCGTCAAGCGCGAGCTTCTCGGCTGCCTCGAGTGCGCGGGGCACCATCAGACCGATCGCGACGAGCGTCACGTCCTTGCCGGTGCGCTTGACGTCGGCCACGCCGATGGGGATCGTGTAATCGGAGTTATAGACGTCCTCGTCGATCTCCTGCTTGACCTGATAGAGCTGCTTCGGCTCACAGAAGAGGACAGGGTTATCGGAGCGGATCGCGGATTTCAGAAGACCCTTGGCGTCATAGGCACAGGAGGGGTTGATGATCGTGAGGCCGGGGGCGTGCATGAACAGGCACTCGACCGGGTTGGAGTGCTCGGCGCCGGAGCCGTTGGAGGCACCGGAGGCGCATCGGATCACCAGGGGCACCTTGAAGTCGGGACCATGCATATAACGCCACTTCGGGATCAGGTGGAAGAGCTCGGTGAACGCGCACATCGTGAAGTCGGAGTACATGAGCTCGAAGCAGGGACGCAGACCGCCGATCGCGGCGCCAAGCGCGCAGGACGTGATCGCGTTCTCGGTGATCGGGGTGTTGCGGATGCGCTTGGGGCCGAACTCCTCGTACATGCCGCGGGTGATGCCGAAGATATTGCCCCACTGAGCGACATCCTCGCCGATCATAACAATGCGGTCATCGCGGCGCATCTCTTCCTTCAGAGCGTCGCCGATCGCCTTTGAATAAGTAACCTTCATGGTCTTAATCCTCCTTATTTATATATAGCAGATCGAATCAGGCGTAGAGGCCGTCGAAGATTTCGGACGGATCCATCTCGGGCGCGGCTTCGGCGCGCAGGATCGCTTCGTCCATCTGCTTGTCAAACGCGGCCTTGAAGGCGTCGATCTCCTCCTGAGAGGGAAGAATGCCTTCCTCGGCGAGCTTCGCCTCAAAGATCTTCAGGCAGTCCTTGTTCTCCATGTACCACTTGGTGACCTCGGGGTCACGGTAGGAGCAGGAATCGCCCTCAAAGTGGCCTCTCCAGCGGTAGCTCTTGGTCTCGAGGATCGCCGGGCCGCCGCCCTTGCGCATGTTGTCGGTGAGCTCCTTGGCCGCGTCGTACACGGCAAGCACGTCGGTGCCCTCGACGACCTTGGTCGGCAGCTCCCAGCCGGAGGCACGGCCTGCCAGCGCGTCTTTTACGGGGATGGAGTAGCTCGCAGGCGTCGAGATCGCGAACTGGTTGTTCTCGCAGATGAAGAGCACCGGGAGGTTCCAGATCTTCGCCATGTTGATCGCCTCATAGACCGGGCCGCGGCTCGAGGTGCCGTCGCCCATGAACATGTAGACAACGTTGGGCTTGTTGTCGTAGTCGATCGCCATCGCGGTGCCGACGCACACGCCCGCGTCGTTGCCGAGCGTTGCGCTGAAGCCCATGAAGCCGGTCTTGCGGTCGCCGATGTGGAGCATGCCGCCGCGGCCGCCGGAGTTGCCGCCCTTCTTTCCGAGGAGCTCCTGCCAGTACATGTCCTCATCCATGCCCATTAAGAAAGCCAGAGAGTGCATGCGGTGCACGGGCTTCCAGTAGTCGCCCTCCTGCTTCGTAGCGAGTACGCCGAGGAACGCGGCCTCCTGGCCGATGCCGGAATGGATGTGGCCGGGAACGCGGCCCTGAGCGTAAGTGTCGAGGAGCTTCTGCTCCATGAGCCGTCCGCGGATCAGCTGCTTGTGCAGGTCCAGCAGGAATTCCTTTGAGTGTTTCATGTAAATGCCTCCTTGAGCGTTTTATGGTTTCTGAATGCTTGTGTGGTTTCCTGATGCTCAAATGCTACCACGGCAGCCCCTGTTCGTAAAATACCGGAAACTGATTTAGTGATAACTTCAGGTTATGGATAAGCGGAAATTATGGATGTGCGGCCTGAAAGAAGATCCTTTGATATAAAATATAAAATAATGTATCGGAGGCGGCGTTTGGGGCAGGGAAGAGGCCTTTGCCGACCCTTACAAAAATTCATGTAAATTTTTATGAAAAAAAGAGAAATTTCTCTTGACAAGCGGCTTTGCATCGCGTATATTATGAGAGCACGTGCGCGGAGAAATGACACGCACGGCACTGCGATGAACCGGGAGATTGCGGCCTCAGGCCGGTAACTTCCGGGGAGTATGTCCGATCATCGGGCGGCAGAGAGGAATCTGTATGCGAGCGTAGATCGCCTTGCCACGTACAGAGCACCGGCCGCAGAACACTTGAGAACTGCGCCGGTATTTTTATGTGAGCAGGAATGATACGCACGGTTAAGCGTATTGATTTTTTTCGCCGTACGGCATCGTGACCACGCGATCAAAAAACCGTACGAAAGTGGAGGAACAAACCATGGCTCAGAAGCAAATGATCCGCATCCGCCTCAAGGCCTATGACCACCAGGTCATCGACCAGAGCGCCGAGAAAATCGTCGCCACGGCCCGCGCCACCGGCGCTGAGGTCTCCGGCCCCATCCCGTTGCCCACCCGCAAAGAGGTGGTCACCATCCTGCGCGCTGTCCACAAATATAAAGATAGCCGCGAGCAGTTCGAGCGCCGCACGCACAAGCGTCTGATCGACATCACCAAGTCCACCCCCAAGACCGTCGAGGCCCTGATGGCTCTCGAGCTTCCCGCGGGTGTCGAGATCGAGATCAAGCTCTGATCGAAAGCTGCTCTTATTCAATAATTGTTTGCTGCCATGTCCGCAGCTTGCGAGTGCGGACGGGTCAAGTCGGCAGAGCAATGCACGGCGCACCCAAAGCCGTAGCAACTAAGCCGACCAATAACCTTTAAGGAGGAACCACAATGAAAGCAATCATCGGCAAAAAGGTGGGCATGTCCCAGATTTTTGACGAGAACGGCCATGTGATCCCCGTCACGGTCATCGAGGCGGGCCCCTGCACGGTCGTTCAGAAGAAAACCGCTGAAAAAGAAGGCTATTCCGCCGTTCAGCTGGGCTTCGAGGATATCGCCGAGCGCAAGCTCAGCAAGGGTGAGATGGGCCACCTGAACAAGGCCGGCGTCGCCCCCAAGAAGCACCTGCGCGAGTTCGATCTCGAGAACGCCGAGAGCCTGAACAT
>CAMNAE010000140.1 GCA_946530565.1 uncultured Oscillibacter sp. | reverse complement strand
CGGAGACGCAGTTGATCTCGTCGAGGAACAAAATGCCCTGGCGCAGCCCGGTCTCGTTCATCATGCGGTAAACGGAGGCGATGATCTCGCTCATCGTATACTCCGAGACGGAGTACTCCGTGCCGTCGAAGCTCATCTTCGTGATGAAGGGCAGGCCGAGCGCGCTCTGGCGGGTGTGGTGCGTCATCGAATAGCTCACGAGCCCGACGCCGAGCTCAGAGGCGACCTGCTCCATGACCGCGGTCTTGCCGATGCCCGGAGGACCCATCAAAAAGAGCGGGCGCTGCCGCTCCACGGGGATCGCGTAGCGGCCGTATTGATCTTTCGTGAGATACGCGGTGATCGCGCCGCGGATCTGGTCTTTTGCGTCTTGAATGGTCATGCTGCTCTCTCCTTATGTTTTACGGCTCGCTGAGCTGTTCGGGTTTCAAAACGATACGGATCGCCCAGGGCGGCGTCTCAGGCGGCTCCTCGTCGCCTTCCAGAAAGACGAAGGCCGCGTCGTAGTCCGGCGGCCGCTCCGGGAAGACCCCGAGTCCGTCGGTGAAGTAGATGAGCCCCTTGAGCTCCGGGAGCTCGTGGTTCCTGCGAAGCTCCTCCACCCTGCGGAAGACCGGCCGGAAGTCCGTGCCGCCGCCGCCGTGGAGCTCCATCGACTTGATGTAGTGCTCAAAGTCCTCGCGCGTGTTGATCGCGATGTCCTCCTGCACCTCGGCGTCGCACTGGATGATGTGCAGGTCGATGCGTGAGAAGAAGCTCTCCTGGCTCTTTAAGATATTGAATGTCTTCTGTACGAAGCTCTGCACGAGCGGACCCGAGACCGAGCCGGAGGTGTCGATCGCGATCACGAACGAGCGGATGCGCTTGACCTCCTGATACTCCAGCGGCTCGATCAGCGGGAGGTTACCGTAGAGCTTGAGCCCGTAGGTATAAAAGATATAATCGAAGGAGTCCGGGTCGACCTGGATCGCCTCGCCCGAGACCGCGAAACGCCGCAGGAACTCGCCATAGTCATAGGTCTCGCGGTTGAGCGCCTTCAGGGTCTGCAGAAGATTCCCGCGGTTGCCGGACATCTGGCGCTGCGCGGTCTCAAGCTCCGTCTGCATGCGCTCGGAGATGTCCTTCCACTGCTCCTCGAGCTTCTCGCGGTTCGGAGCCTCCTTGTCGCCTTTTTCCTCCTGCTCATGGGACTGCGGCGCATCGCCCTTTTTGTCACGCTTATCCTCGATACCGACGGCGCCGGCCTTCGGCTCCCCCTGCTTTTCGTCACCGCCGCCGCCGAACTTCTGCTGTCCGGCCGGGGGCGGCAGGTACCAGAAGGCGTGCATATCCGCGCGGAAGCGGTCCTTCAGCACGTCCATCTGACCGGGGAGCAGCGGGTGCTCCTGATAATAGCGGTAGATCCGCTCGGCGGTCAGGACCTTGATCTCGCCTTTGAGCTGTTCGAGATAGGGCTTCTGCTTCGCCTCGCGGGCGGATCTTGTCGCCGTGAGGCCAAGGTCGCAGATGATCCCCTCGACCGCGACATCACAGGCGAGGTCCCAGACCTCGCGGTCGATCTCAGGGCCGACGAACATGTGCCGGAAGACGCAGTGCAGCGTGATGTGCAGATAGTCGCGCACGACGCTCTCGCGCTCCTCACGGAAGCGCCTGAGCACATAGCGCGCGTCGTAGAAAAAGCTGCTGCCGTCGGTCGCGAAGATGTCTGGAAGTGAGACGAGCGTGAGCGCGTGGAGCGCCTGATCGAGGAACCTCAAATGCACGAGGAGCGTTGAGCGCGCCAGGCCCAGGATCTCCTGCGCAAGGCGCTCGGCACGGGCAAGGCGGTCGGCGACCTCCTGCTGCTCCGGGCGCAGGTTTTGCGGGGTTTGCATAGCTTCAGTCCTCCAGTTCGCTCATGTCAAAGAGCTCCTCTCCCTCTGCCGGCCACTTTCGGTCGCGGTAGGCCATGAGCGGCAAAAGCGCGTCGGTACGGCCGAGCGATCTTAAAAGGTCGATCAGCTGCAGCGTCTCCTCGCGCCCGGGGATCTCCTCCTCCACCGCGCACACGAGCACGTGGTCGCGCCCGTCCTTTGCCGCCTGCTTCAGGATCGGCAGGCCGCTCTTTTTTAAATAGTCGATCGCCTCGCGGCGGACCTGATCGGAACAGGGCTCCCCCGCCTTTCTCAGTGCCGTATAGCCGAGCGCCGCGCCGGCGCGGTTGTCGGCCGGGAGGCAGGAGAGCGGGAGAAACGGCGCCAGGATCTCCACGCTCTTGGGCAGCGCGTGGGAGCCGAGCGTCAGCGCGTCGGTGTCGATGCGGATGCTGCCGAGCTCCACGCTGTCCCAGAAGGCGTTTGCGCCGAGGTGCCGCACTGTGGCCGGGAGATGCAGTTCTTTGAGCGCCGCGCAGTCCCAGAACGCGTGGTCTCCGATCTCCGTGAGCCCATCAGGGAAGCTGAGATACTCCAGATGCGCGCAGCACAAAAACGCGCAGCGCCCGATCTTTTTAAGAGAACGCGGAAGCTCCGCCAGCCGCAGCGCACCGCAGCCTGAAAAAACGCTCTCATCCAGCTCCGTGACCCCTTCCGGGATCTTAAGGCTCTTCAGCGACGAACAGTGTGCGAAGGTCCTGGCGCCGAGCGAGCGCAGTGTCGATGGAAAGTGCACCTCTTTCAGGGCCGCGCAGCCCGTAAAGGCACCGTCGCCGAGCTCTGTGATCCCCTCGGGGAGCGTCAAAGACGTGATCGCGTAGCAGCGCGCAAAGGCCTCGTGCCCGATCGTGCGCAGCCCCGCCGGCAGCACCGGGCTCTTTAAAGAGCGGCAGCCGCGAAAGGCCCCCGCGCCGATCGACTTGAGATACGCCGGGAGATATACCGTCTCAAGGCTCGTGCAGCCCAAAAACGCCGAGTCGCCGATCGTGCGCACCCAAGGCCCGAAGGCGACCGAGGTCAGCGAGACGCAGCCATAAAAGGCAGCAGCCCCCACCGCGGTCAGATCGTCGGGCAGCACCACCGCCCCGCCGGGGCCCAGGTAGCGTGTCAGCACGCCGTTTTCAATGATAAAATCCGTCGCCATGTCTCTTCCCTTCCATCCGTCGGCGCCGCGGAGGCGGCGCAGCGTGTCACTCGGCGCATGGCCGAAATCACCCATTTTGTTAAGTATATCACACTCCTGCGGCAAATTCCACTGTAATCTTAGTGACGGACAGTTGTTTTTCAGTCAGAAGCCCGTTCAAATCGCGCCGTTTCATTTGACCCTGACTCATTTTAATCTCAATTGATTTTATTTAATAAACTTGACTGATTTTAATTTTAAGAAAGACATAAATTTTTGCAAGAGAATATGATTGACCATTGTTTTGCCTAAAAATTCTGCTATGATAATAGACACATTCCACAAGAAACGGCAGTATTCAGCCGTTTAACGAAGAAGGAGCGATTTTCAAAATGGGGATCAAAAAGTATTATGATGTTGACTGCAATATGAGCATTCTCGATGGCAAGACCGTAGCGGTTATCGGTTTCGGTTCGCAGGGTCACGCACATTCCGAAAACCTGGCCGAAAGCGGCATCAACGTCGTTGTCGGTCTGCGTGAGGGCTCCGCGCACTGGGCCAAGGCCGCAGCCTTTGCCGAGACGCATGCGAATTTCAAGGTCATGGAGGTCGACGAGGCCGCCAAGGCCGGCGACATCATCATGATGCTGGCACCCGATGAGCTCCAGGGCGAGATCTACGCCGAACACATCGCCCCCTACATGACCGAGGGCAAGACTCTGGCCTTCGCCCACGGCTTCAACATCCACTACAAGGTCATCCAGCCCCCCGCCAACTGCGATGTCATCATGATCGCGCCCAAGGGGCCCGGCCATGTCGTGCGCCGCACCTACACCGAAGGCCAGGGCGTGCCGAGCCTGATCTGCATCGAGCAGGACTACACGGGCAAGGCCAAGGAGACCGCGCTTGCCTATGCTTCCGCGATCGGTGCCGGACGCGCAGGTATTCTGGAGAGCACCTTCAAAGAGGAGACCGAGACTGACCTCTTCGGCGAGCAGACCGTCATCTGCGGCGGCGTGTGCGCGCTGATCAACGCCGGCTTCGACACACTTGTCGAGGCGGGCTACGCCCCTGAGATGGCCTATTTTGAGACCTGCCACGAGATGAAGCTGATCGTCGACCTCATCAACGAGGGCGGCCTCGGCAAAATGCGCTATTCGATCTCCAACACCGCTGAGTTCGGCGACTATGAGACCGGCATCAAGGTCATCGGCGAGGAGAGCAAGAAAGCCATGCGCCAGGCCCTGACAGAGATCCAGGACGGCACCTTCGCAAGCAAGTTCCTCACCGAGATGAGCCCCAAGGGCGGGCGCCGCACGCACTTCCTGGCCCGCCGCCGCATGGAGGCTGACCGCCTGATCGAGAAGGTCGGCAAAGAGCTCCGCGGCATGATGAGCTGGCTCAAGCGCTGAATACTATCCGCACTCCTTTTCCCTTACATAAAAGACAGGGCGAAAGCGTCTCGGCGCTTTCGCCCTGTCTTTTTGCGCACAGATGTGTGTTTTTCTCTGTATTACCTCTTGCAATCACACGCGCGTCCCAATACAATAGCTAAGGTTTTGTTAATATGTCAAGTTTTCCCTGAGGGGGCCTGAATATGTTTGAGATCCTGATGAACCTCTCACTCAAGATCCTGATCCTCGTGGCGCTCGGCTATATCCTTCGCAGGAAGAACGTGATCACCGAGCGCTTTCAAAAGGATATCACGCGCTTTATGATGGACGTGGCACTGCCCGCGAGCATTTTAACGGCCGCGAACAGTCCGTTGAGCCGTGAGCTCGCGGCAAAGCTCGGCCTGTTCGGCATCGCGACCGCGCTGTTTTACGTGCTCTCGATCGTGCTGGGCATCGCGGTCGCGCGCTTTCTCCCGCTCGATGAGAAGGGCCGCAAGCTCTTCATCTCGATGCTGATCTTCGACAACATCGCCTTCATCGGCTTCCCCCTGACGACTGAGCTGCTCGGCGCCGAGGGGACGCTCTTCAACGCGATCGCGAACATCTTCTTCATTTTCTT
>CAMNAE010000139.1 GCA_946530565.1 uncultured Oscillibacter sp. | reverse complement strand
CACATCCATCACCGCCTGATCGACATGGGCATGAGCCAGAAACAGGCCGTGGCGCTGCTCTATACGATCGCGGTGATGCTGGGACTCTCTGCCGTCGTGCTGAGTACCGGCGGTATCTCACGTGCCCTGATCCTCTTCGCGGCGCTGTGTATTACGGCTGTGCTCGCGGTCGAGATCTTCGGCCACAGGCACAGTGCGCCTCCAACTCATACACAGACGGAAGCGTTACAGGAAGCAGCCGATACGCCCGAGGATGCGTTAGAGGACTCTGCCGAGATGAATTCGGATCCACAGGAGCATTGATATGGATAAGCGTGCGCGCAGGCTCATCACAGTTCTATTGGTGCTTATGACCCTGACAGCGGTCGGCGTTCTGCTTGGCCGCACGGTTTTGCTGCGCACGCATGTCGAGATATCACCCCGGGAGAAGACCGTTGAGAACGTCGATTACGGAACTTCTGAGCTCAATGTAATCACGCTTTCGCCGGAATCTGCTGCGCGCGCGATCGCATCTCTGACGCGCCCCGACCGCTATCGGGAGGAAGTGACCGTCGAGCAGTTCTTCAGCGGCGGGAGCACTCGCTCCCAGTTCAGCTGTGCCTGCCGCCGGGAATGGATGCGGATCGACCGCCCGCTCTCAGACGGACGGACGCTCTCGCGGCTCTCAAACGGCGAGACCGAGTGGGTCTGGACGAACGAGGGCGGCTATGCGCACTCCGGTCCGGCAAGCAGCTTTCCGCTCGATCTGGAGCTCGGGATCCCCGTGTATGAAACGCTTTCCGACCTCAGCGCCGATGAGATCGCCGAGGCGGAAATGCGCAGCATGAACTCTGAGACCTGCTTCTATGTGCTTACTGCGCCCGATGACCGCGGTGAAAGCCTTGCCTGCTGGGTGGGCGTTGACTCCGGGCTACTGCTCGCAGCTGAGCGTCGCAGGGGGGAAGAGATCCTGTACCGAATGGCCGTTTCAGAACACGGAGAGCCCGAGGACGAGGACTTTGAGCTGCCGGAGTGATCCGCCTGCAAGATCAAAGAGCATCCATTCGTTTATAAAAAGTTTTCAAAGTTTCCTCCGCGATATGTTGTTTTTTTCGAAAAACAAGAGTATACTCATGGGCAAGATCAGCGTGAAGCGCTAAAATATTTTGGGCCGGCCCGACCGGCGGAGAGGAGCAACACTATGGCACTTTTCGGAGACTTGAGCAAGTGGGCAAAGGACCTTGCCGGCAGCGCGCAGGCGACGGCAAAGGACGCGGCGGAGACCATGAAGATCAACGTCGCGATCTCGAACGAGCAGAAGGAGATCGAGAAGAATTACCATACGATCGGTGAGTGGTTCGTCAATGAGTACGAGGGTGAGATCCCGGAAGCCGTGAAGGAGCTTGTCGATGCCGTCGCCGCCAGCAAGGCAAAGATCGAAGAGCTCGAGGCCAGCCGCCCCGTGAAGGAGGTCGCTCCGGAGCCGGAGTTTGCCGAGGAGTCGGTTGAAGAAGCCGAGAAGATCATCCATGAGAAGATCTGCCCGATCTGCGGCAATGCCTCCGACAGCAAGTTCTGCCCGCGCTGCGGCGCCCCGATGGGCGAATAAGCCGCATCTTCTGAACCATAAAAAGCCGTCCTCGTTCGAGGACGGCTTTTTTCGGTATTTGGGCTACTAAAAGACAAGGTCCGGCCAGGGATGCTGCTGCTCTTCGGCGGCACGGATCAGGCGGAAGAGCTGTTCCGTCAGGCGCTGCAGAAGTGAAGCGTCAGGGCAGAGGAAAGCGGCACAGAGGCCCGGCGAGAGCTGACAGGGCGAACCGGTGATCGCAAGGCTCAGCGCGCCGTAGTCCGCTGCCTTTCGCGCGATCGAACGGGAAAAGGGTGAGACCTCAGCGCCGCCGAGCAAAACGATGTCGCTGCGTTCAAGGATCTCGTCAAGTTGGAGCAGTGACCAGAGCGCAGCGGCAGCGTCTTCCCCTGTAAGGATCTCAGCGTCGAGTCCAAGCTGCAGAGCCTGGGCGAAGGGTGGGAGCGAATCGTCGAAGGCGGAAAAGCCAAAGGGCGTGGCAAAACGATCTCTAAGCGTCGAGAGCCAGCCGGGAAGATCCGTAGAATGGTCGGAAACATCACATGTATAAAGCAATTTTACTTTACAATGCTGCAAACGTTTATCCATGCCGTCAAGACTCTCGGGACCATTCTGAAACGCACCCAGCTCCGAAAGAAGTCCAAATCCGCAGTCAGGAATATTCGCCTTCGGGGCGAGCAGCAAGATCTGCTGGGCGCCCTGATCGAGTGCGGAAGTGATGAGCGCACCCAGGCTGCGGCTCTCTGCGCCGGGCTCGAACAGATCTGCAGGCAGGTCGATCAGGGCGAGCGAGAGCTCATCGACATAGCCGAAGACTTGCTTTTCCGGAGCTATTGATGATAATAGCTCACCGCCAAGCCCTTTGGTGAGTGCGAGGGCGCTGCCTCCGCCTGCCGATGGGATCGTGACTGTGCGGATTCGGCTGTTGGGGCAGGCGGCGAGTATGCCGCGCTGCACGGTCTCGGTGGTATTGTTCAGGGTAAGGGAGGGGAGCGCTTCCATAGCGATCAGCACATCCATATTGTTCTCAGCCTTCCTTTATGACATATGACAGGTGTTCGGGCATGCCCATGTTCATGATTCCATCAGCCGCTTTAAGTGCCGCCGGTAGAGGATCGCGCCCAGCATCACCGTGCAGCCCGTGAGAGAGAGCGAGAGGGGATAGACCGCCATGAGTCTTGCAAAGCTCGGCGCGGCGGCAAACGCGGTATAGACCCAGAGAATACGCGTGCCGCAGGCAAAGAGCAGCGACAGCACTGCAGGGATCGTCGACATTCCGAAGCCCCGCAGGTAGCCGGAGCCGCACTCCATCAGGATCGAGAAGGCGTGGCCGAAGAAAATATAGAACATGCGCACACGGCCGATCTCGATGACCTCGGGGTCGGTATTGAAGATTGAAAGCAGCGGATCACAGAAGAAGAGCATCACCGCGCACAGGATCGCCCAGACCGCGTAGTCTTCCAGAAGACAGATCCGCAGTGTCCTGTCACAACGCTCCGTTCTGCCGGCGCCGTGGTTTTGTCCGACGATCGTCGTACAGGCCTGCCCGAAGGAGTTGAGCAGATAATAGCTGAAGATCTCAAGGTTGAATGCCGCGGAAGAAGCGGCCATGACGGTTTCACCGAGGGAATTGATGGCCGACTGCACGCAGATGTTCGAAAGCGAGAACACGGAGCTTTGAAGCCCCGCGGGAATGCCGATGCGGAAGATGCGTCGCATGCAGTAGGGATCGGGCCGGAGCTCTGAAAATGTGATGCGGATGCCCTCGCGCCCTTTGCGGTGCAGCAGGCAGAAGAGCAGTACCGCGCTGAAGCCGTTGGAGAGCGCGGTCGCAAGCGCGACGCCGTCGACGGTCATGCCGACGACCCACACGAAAAAGAGGTTCAATCCGACGTTGAGTACGCCGGAGCTCGCAAGGGCAATCAGAGGCGTCCGTGTATCACCCTGTGCACGGAAAATCGAAGACTCGAAATTGTAGAGCAGCACGACCGGGAGGCCGAGCAGATAGACGCGCAGATATAAAAGCGCCATCGGGTAGACGCTCTCCGGCACCTGCATGAGCGTTAAGACCGGGGCTGCGAGCAATTCGCCGAGCAAGGCCGCGATCACACCGCCGACAAAGGCGATGACGAGGGAGGTGTGCGCGGTTTTGCGCGCGGTCTCCCGGTCTCCGGCACCGATCGCGTTCGCGATCGCGACGTTGCTGCCAAGTGAGATACCGACGAGCAGATTAATGAGAAGGCCGATGACCGGACTGTTGCTGCCGACGGCGGCCATGGCGGTCTTTCCGACGAGGCGGCCGACGACTGCGATGTCAGCGGCGTTGAAGAGCTGCTGCAAAATGCCTGTGGCGGCCAGCGGCAGGGCAAACAGAAGCGCCTTATCCCAGAGACTCCCGTTTAAAAGATCCAAATCGTTTCGACGATGCAAAGACTCGCTTCCCTTCATAATGCGTTAAGAAATTAAATTATTTTAGCGCAGCCAAGAGAAAAAAGTCTACGTGCATTTTTACAAAACTCACAGGCTTCCCGACCGCCGGCTTTTCTGTTGACCTGAGGCCGCCGATTAGGCTGCTTCAGGTGCTTGCTTGTTCGTTCCACAGGCGCAGCGACCGTGGGAAGTCAGCCCATGCGTACGCGGCGAGATAGCTGCCGCGGTAGCGGTTGATGGTCAGCGCGTCACCACGGGAGAAGGAATAGGCGTCGCAGGAAAATGCCGCGGGGCAGACGCAAAGGCACCCGCACCTGAGTTCGGCGATCCGCTCGATGCGATGCCGCTTTAAGTCCTTCTGCAGTGCGGAGACGAGCTGATCGGCCTTTTTCAACAGCGCACGATCCTGGCGCTCCAGCGGCCACAGACGCGCAGCGAGCTCCGCGCGCGTGATGGAGACGCCGTGAAGGTCGACCAGAAAGGCAAGGGCCTCCAGGCACAGCGGATCAGAAAAGGGTAGCTCCTGCGCTTCGGAAAACACTGCAAAGCGCCCGAAGGTCTGCATGAAGACTCCCGTTTCCGGGAAAGGGAACGGCAGATCGCGGACGCTGGCAATCTCACTTTCAAGCGGCCCCGCTGCGACCGGCTTCATGAGATAGCCGGGGGCAGTACCTGACGCAGCACAGCTCATGTACTGGGAATAGCCGGTGAGAAACAAGATCATGAGCTCCGGATGGATGGCCTTGAGCCGAGCGGCAAGCTCGATACCGCCCATGCCGGGCATGTTGAGATCGAGCAGCGCGAGGTCGATTTCATTCTGCTCAGCCCAGGCAAGTGCCTCCGCCGGTCTGGTAAAGCCCTTTACAAGCTCTATCTCTTCGACCTCTTTGCAGAGCCTGAGCGTATATTCCATCAACAGGCGTTCATCGTCTACACAGATCGTTTTCATGCTTTTTCCTTTCCGTTCAACGGGATCCGAATGCGGACAGAGGTGCCTTCTCCCGGCGCGGAGTCGATCGTCAGTGTGCCGCCGCAAAGAGCCGCCACACG
>CAMNAE010000138.1 GCA_946530565.1 uncultured Oscillibacter sp. | reverse complement strand
CGTGCCGCAGCTCCTGTACCTTGAGGCGCAGGATCCTGACAAGGACATTCAGCTCTACATCAACTCTCCGGGCGGCTCCGTGACCGCCGGCATGGCGATCTATGATACCATGCAGTACGTGAAGTGCGACGTGTCTACCATCTGCGTGGGCATGGCCGCGAGCATGGGCGCGTTCCTGCTCTCCGCCGGCACGAAGGGCAAGCGCATCGCGCTGCCGAACGCCGAGATCATGATCCACCAGCCCTCCGCCGGGACGCAGGGCCAGATCACCGACATGGCGATCCACCTCAAGCGCCTCGAGCTCATCAAAACGCGCATGAACTCGATCCTCGCGGCAAACACCGGCCGCACGGTCGAAGAGGTCACCGAGGCCTGCGAGCGCGACCACTTCCTCACCGCTGAGGAGGCGAAGGAATTCGGCCTGATCGATAAGATCATCGCCGCCAAGAAATAAGCTTTACGGGAGAAATAATCAACGCATGATTGACGAGAGAAAAAAACTGCTGCGCTGCTCCTTCTGCGGCAGGAGCGAGCGTCAGGTGCAGGGCATGGTCCGCGGCGCGGGAGTGTGCATCTGCGACCAGTGCGTCCGCTCCTGCATGGCGGCGCTCGGGGAAGAGCCCGACACGGGCATCTCGCTTGAGGATATGCCCGAGCATCTCCCGACGCCTCAGGAGATCAAGGCGACGCTCGATGAATACGTGATCGGACAGGATGAGGCTAAGATCGCCCTCTCCGTCGCGGTCTACAACCACTATAAGCGCATCTACTTCGGCGGCGGCAAAGATGTCGAGCTGCAAAAGAGCAATATTTTGATGCTCGGCCCCACCGGCTCCGGCAAGACCCTCTTTGCCCAGACGCTCGCCCGCGTCTTGAAAGTCCCCTTCGCGATCGCCGATGCGACGACGCTCACCGAGGCCGGCTATGTCGGCGACGACGTCGAAAACGTGCTCGTGCGCCTTCTGCAGGCCGCCGACGGCGACGTGGAGCTTGCCGAGCGCGGCATCGTCTACGTCGATGAGATCGACAAGATCGCCCGCAAGAGCGAAAACGTCTCCCTGACGCGTGATGTCTCGGGTGAGGGCGTGCAGCAGGCGCTTTTGAAGATCGTCGAGGGCACGGTCTCGCATGTGCCGCCGCACGGCGGGCGCAAGCACCCCCAGCAGGAGACGATCCCGGTCGATACAAAGAACATCCTCTTCATCTGCGGCGGCGCCTTCGACGGGCTTGACAAGATCATCGAGCGCCGCATCGACAAGCGGGGCATCGGCTTCGGCGCAGAGATCCCCGGCAAGGCCGAGCGCGACGATGCGCAGCTCATGCTGCAGGTCCAGCCGCACGACATTTTAAAGTACGGCCTGATCCCTGAGCTCGTGGGCCGGCTCCCGGTCATCGCGCCGCTCCGGGCGCTCACGAGAGACGACCTCGTGCGCATTTTGAAGGAGCCGAAAAACGCGCTCGTAAAGCAGTATAAGAAGCTCATGGAATACGACAACGTCGATCTCGTCTTCGCTGACGGCGCGCTTGAGGCGATCGCCGACCAGGCGCTCGCGCGCAAGATCGGCGCCCGCGGGCTCCGTGCGGCGATGGAGGCACTTTTGACGCAGATCATGTTCGACGTGCCCTCTGACCCGACGATCTGCCGCGTGACGATCACGAAGGACTGTGTCGAGGGCCATGGAAGCCCCGTGCTTGAGCACGACGAGGGCCGCCGCGCGCCGCTGCTGAAGAAGGCAGCCGGTGCGGACTGAAGCACAGACAACAAATAACGACCGAAACTGACCGCCGGCCGAGGCGCCATGTCCGCCCCGCGCCGGCTTTTTGACAATGAGGAATGACGTTCATGGAGAACAATACGACTGTACTGAATCTGCCGATCCTGCCTCTGCGGGGTCTCGTGGTCTTTCCGCGCATGTCGCTCAATTTCGACATCGAGCGCGCGCTCTCCGTCGCTGCGCTCGAGCACGCGATGGCCGGGGATCAGATGGTCTTTCTCGTGATGCAGAAGGACGGCTCCGTCGAGACACCGCGCAGCAAGGATCTCTATTCGATCGGCACCGTTGCACGGATCACGCAGCTTCTGCGCACCGGGCGCGAGAGTGTGCGGGTCATCGCAGAGGTCGAGCACCGCGGCCGGCTGCGCCGGCTCTGGCAGAACGACCCGTATCTGCAGGGCAACGTGGAGCTGATCCCCGCGCAGGAATTTTCCGAGGCCTACCGCCGCTCGCCCCGCTCCGAGGCGCTGCTGCGCCAGACCTACCAGCTCTTTACCGAATACGCCAATCTCGCCGGGAGCATGGCCTCTGAGCTGATCGGCACGGTGGTCAATACGCAGGATGTCGGCTATCTTGCCGACCTCATCACGCAGAACATCACGCTCCGGCCCGATGAGAAGCAGGACGTGCTCGAAGAGCTCTCGGCCTATCCGAGACTCAGAAAGGTCAATTCCATGCTTGCGCGCGAGTGCAGCGTGCTCGAGCTCGAGCACGAGATGGACGGCAAGGTCCGCGAGCAGCTCGCCCGCTACCAGCGTGAGCAGATCCTGCGCACGCAGCTGCATGTGCTGCAGAACGAGCTCGGCGAGGAGACCGGGAACCCCTATGCGCCGCAGATGGGGGCCGGCGACGACGAGGAGCTTGCGCAGTACCAGAAATCGATCGAGGCGCTCTCCATCGGCAAGGAGGCAAAGGATCACCTGCTGCGGGAGCTTGGAAAGCTCTCCAAGCAGCCCTTCGGCTCAGCTGAGGCGGCGCTTCTGAGAAATTATCTCGATGTCTGCCTGGAGCTCCCCTGGGGGAAGGAGACGACCGAGCGCGTGAGCGTCGAGGCCGCCCGCAAGGTGCTCGAGCGTGACCACTACGGCCTTGAAAAGGTCAAGCAGCGCATTCTTGAGACGATCGCCGTGCGCGCGGTCAACCCGGAGGGGAAGGGGCAGATCCTCTGCCTCGTCGGCCCGCCGGGCGTCGGCAAGACCTCCATCGCGATCTCGGTGGCAAAGGCGCTCAACCGCAAGCTCGCGCGGCTGAGCCTCGGCGGCGTGCGCGACGAGGCGGATATCCGTGGCCACCGCAAGACCTATATCGGTGCGATGCCCGGGCGCATCATCACGGCGCTTTCGCAGTGCGGGAGCATGAACCCGCTCATGCTGCTGGACGAGGTCGACAAGATGGGCACCGACTACCGCGGAGACCCCGCGGCGGCGCTTCTCGAGGTACTCGACTCCGAGCAGAACGGAGCCTTCCGCGACCACTTCATCGAGCTTCCGGTCGATCTCTCGCGCGTGATGTTCATCACCACCGCGAACACGACCGAGACGATCCCCCGCCCGCTGCTCGACCGCATGGAGCTCATCCAGATCCCGAGTTATACCGACGAGGAGAAGCTCCAGATCGCGCGGCGGCACCTTCTGCCAAAGCAGCTCAAGGAGCATGGTCTCAGAAAGACCGCACTGAGGATCGACGACGATACGATCCGTGCCGTCATCCGCGACTATACGCGCGAGTCCGGCGTCCGCCAGCTCGAGCGGCGTATCGCGGCACTGTGCCGCAAGACCGACATGCTGCTCGTCTCCGGCGAGGGAAAGCACCTCACGGCGACCGAGGAGACGCTGCCGAAGCTCTTCGACACCCCGCCCTTCCCGCCGGACCTGCATACCGAGCGCGAGGAGATCGGCGTCGTCAACGGCCTGGCCTGGACCGAATACGGCGGCGAGATCCTCGAGGTCGAGGTCAACGTAATGGACGGCAGCGGCAAGGTGGAGATCACCGGCAATCTCGGCACGGTCATGAAGGAATCCGTTCAGGCGGCGCTGAGCTGCATCCGTTCGCGCTCTGCCGCGCTTGGCGTTGCCTCTGATTTCTACGAGAAAAAAGACATCCACATCCACTTCCCGGCAGGCGCGGTGCCCAAGGACGGACCCTCCGCCGGCATCGCCGTCGCGACCGCGATGCTCTCGGCGCTGACCGACCGGCCTGTGCGCGCCGGGATCGCGATGACCGGCGAGATCACGCTACGCGGCCGCGTGCTCGCGATCGGCGGGCTGCGTGAAAAGAGCATGGCAGCGCTGCGCAGCGGCATCCGCACGATCCTGATCCCGCATGACAACCTGCGCGATGAAAACGAGCTGGATCCCGCAGTCAAAGAGGCTGTGCAGTTCATCCCCGTGAAAACGGTCGACGAGGTCTTCTCCTACGCGCTCCTGCCCAGGACCCCGGTTTTGCAGGAGGTCCTGCCCGCGGGCGATGCCGGGGAGGAGAAAAAGCCGAAGCGGCGCACGTCAAAGCGCTCCGCCGCGCTGCGGCAGTGAGGGCGCAGTATGGGGATCAATTTCCGTGTCTGCGAATATGTCCGCTCCGCCGGCGCACCGGGCCAGTTTTTGAATGACGGCCGGCCGCAGTTCGCCTTTGCCGGGCGCTCGAACGTCGGCAAATCCTCGGTCATCAACCGCGTGCTGCTGCGCAAAAACCTCGCGCGGGTCGGCGCCTCACCGGGAAAGCCCACGCAGGTGAATTACTTCCTGGTCGATGAGAAGGCGTATCTGGTGGATCTCCCGGGCTACGGCTATGCAAAGGTCCCGCTCGCTGAAAAGGAGCGCTGGGGCCGGCTCATGGAGGCGTATTTCCGCTCGCAGGGCCCCGGCCTTGCCGCCGGAGTGCTGATCGTCGACATTCGCCACAAGCCGACCGAGCTTGATCTCAGGATGCATGCGTTTTACCGCGAGGCCGGCTGCCCGGAGATCATTGTGGCCAACAAGCTCGACAAGCTCAAACGCTCCCAGGTGCCCGGCGCGCTCGAGCTGATCCGCGAGACGCTCGCGCTTTCCGAAGACGCGCTGCTGATCCCCTTCTCGGCCGAGAAGGGCGACGGGCGCGAGACGCTTATCTCAGCGCTCGACGCACACGCCGGGCACTGACGCGATCGCTGAAAGTTTTGTCGGATCGCTGCAAAAAATCCTTGCCTCCCGGCGTTTCATCGGCTATAATAAAGCGGTAAAATGCAAAGGAAAGGCGGTTTTTCCATGGATGAGTATACAAGAGCGTTCAGCCCTGTGACCGATAAGGATCTGCAGATCCACGAGATCCTCACGGCGGTCTATGCGGCGCTCGAAGAAAAGGGCTACAATCCCATCAACCAGATCGTCGGGTACATCCTCT
>CAMNAE010000137.1 GCA_946530565.1 uncultured Oscillibacter sp. | reverse complement strand
CGATCATGGGCGTGCTGATGGGAAGAAAGATCGCCGAAGAGGGATAATACGAAAAAAAGGCCGCGCTGCAAAATGCGATCCGACCTGTCATTCCGAGCCGGTGACGGAGTCACCGGCGTGGGAATCCGTCTCCCGTTCGAGAGGAAGCGGATTGCCACAGCCCCTTCGGGGCCTCGCAATGACGGGCAAGGGCATTTTGCAGCGCGTTTTTTTAGTATCAGAACCCGTAGTTTGCGATCATCAGCGCAAACTCTTCGCTCTTTGCGAACTCCGCGTAGAGGTTCTGGCGCGCCTGATCGCGGGCCTCGTCCTCCGAGCGCTCGCCGCTCGCGTACGCCCAGGCGATCTCGGCCTCGGTGTTCGCGCGCAGCATCTCAAGCCAGTTCTGGTAGCCTGTGTCCGGCCTGCGGTCGAGCATCATGCGGTAGAGCATGTCGATGAAGGCCTCGTCGTCGAGATTGCGGCGCCGCGCCTCATCGGAGAAGATGAAGCCGAAGGCCACGCGCTCGGGGGTCAGATCCTGCTCGACGAGATGCGCGCACCACTCGTTCAGTCCGCCCTCGTCGGCATCGCGCCCGAGGGAATAGGTGTAGCAGCGCTCGATAAAGCGGGTGATGTTGCTGTTCTGATCGCGCGGGGGCAGGGTGATGGCGCCCGCGGTGAGCCCGTACTCGCTGCAAAGCGCCCGGAACTCAGGGCTCGCGACGAACTCCGCGACGAGCCTTGTCGTCGAGTAGCCGTCCTCCAGAAGGTCGATCCAGTTGTCGATGCCGGCATCGTCGGCCTCGCGGCCGAGCATCGCGCGGTAGCAGAGCTGAACGGTCTCGCGGTCGGAATTGCCCTGGTTGCCGTACTCGTCGCTGCGGAAGAACTCACTGATGATCTCGCCGGCCGAGGTTCCGGAGTGCAGAAGGTCGACCCAATGGGCGATCTCCTCGTCTCCGGCGCTGCGGCCGAGGATGACCTCATAGGCGCGCCTGACATAGTTCGTGGCGCCGGGGTCCTCGGGATCCTTCTCCCACTGCGCCTGCATGATCACGGGGAACTCCTTCGGGACCGGGACGCGCGCCTGATCGCCGCTGCCGCGGACGTGGAAGGCACGGAGATTGTCCTCGGTGCCGGCACGGTACCAGTTCGTGTACGGCTCCCAGCCGGTAAAGGTATAGCCCGGCCGCTCGGGGGGATCGGGGACGCTGTTCCCGTCGGCGGCAAGATAGATCTGGCCGTTGTCGTTCGCATTGAGATGGTCGAAGAGGTCGTCGTCTCCGGCACCGCTGTTCAGATCGAAGACGAGATCGTAGGTCGTGCCCTTCATGCCGCGCAGCGTCGCGCTCTTTTCGATGCTCTCAACGCCGTAGGTCATGTAGCTGATCTTGACCACGGCGCTCTTGAGCGTCCAGAGGTCATTGCGGATCTCGACCGAGCCGGGGTGTGTGAAATCGCCGGTGATGCGCAGCGTGCCCTCGACGATGAGCGGAAGCACCGTCTCATCGTTCAGAACGCCCTTTGCCTCGGCGACGCCGTGGGCTTCGTGCACATAGTACCAGCCGCCGCTCACGGCGGAGGCGGGATAGTCGCCGACCGCCCACTCGGCCGCGCCGAGGGCCATGATGTTAGAGGTGACGGTGAAGACGGCGCCCGCGCGCACGGCGCCGCTGATCACGGGTACGCCGGCAACGTCGATCGTGCCGCCGGCGGACCCGCTTGCATCCGGACCCTCAACGACGATCCGCGTGCGCCTGGAGGCGAAGGAGAGCTCCGAAAGCTTCGGGATCGAGACGGTATGGCCGTGGTCCACGATCAGGTCGACCCAGTCGAGGCACAGCGGCTTTTTGAGGATGAGATCCCTCACAACATGCATCTCGCCGACGGCCTTTGCGCTCTCGTCATCGGAGCGCATGAGATCCATGCCGAGCTCGCCGTTCGGCGTGCCGAGGACATAGATCGCGTTTACCTCGCTGCTCTCACTGAGCACTTCCAGCTCGTCGAAGGAGCGCGCCGTCACATAGACGGGGAGCTCGTTTTTGCCGCTGATCTGCCCATTAAGGATCCCGGCCGCCGTGATGCGCTCGGCGACGCTCTCAGATCCGCCGCCGATGACCTCGACCGGTTTTACGACGATGTGGCCGGGGTGGGTCGATGAGCCGATGTCATAAGATAAGATGCTGCCGGCACTGGATAAGGAGACCTCGTGCGTGTTTGACGCGGGATCATAGCTGCTCCCGACCGCCAGGAGCCCGCCGAGGAGCAGCGTGCCGCCCTCGGGGATCTCGATCGTGCCGCCGGAGGCGCTCTCCATGAGCGCGCCGGGCAGCACCGCCAAAGAGCCGGAGACGAGGATCCGGCTGCCCATCGCCGCGCGCAGCGCGCCGCCGGAGGCGACGATGACCGTGCCGCCGGAGCGGATGTCGAGCGCGGCGCTCACATCGCTTTCGATCGTGAGCGTGACGCCCTCGGGGACGACGATCGTGCCGAGCGCGTCGATGTCCTGCCCGGGCTCAAGCCTGAGGTCGGCGGTCAGGCGCACGGCCGGGGTCCCGGAGCCGATCGCGGTCGGGAGCGCTGCGGCGAGCTCTTCATAGCCCGCGGCCGCGGGCACGGCGCCGTAGTCATCGGCCTTCGCCGAAGCGAAAACGAGGGCGGAGAACAGGCAGATGACGGCGATCAGAGCCGCCGGATAACGGGAAACGCGTGGTTTCATGGGGAAACTCTCCTTTCGGTGGTGAACAAAAGTCGGGGGGACAGTCGATGCGAAAAAGCGCAGCAGGACGGGGTCGGATGCTTCTGTCGGAGAGGCGATCCGGGGAAGGGAGCCCGCGCTGTGCAGCACTGCCGCGATCAAAACGCCTGAAATACAAGCGTCATATATAAAATCGGTATGATGGCTATATTGTAGTGGGATTGCGGCTGAAATTCAAGGGGGATCGAAGAAAAAAGCCTGATCTGCGCCCTTCGGGGCGGGCCTGATCGCGGAAAGATGAGCGGTTCGCCGTTTTTGCCTGCTCCGTTGCCCCGGCAGCGTATGTCACCTTTGCTTTTTCTACACATTTTGACATTTGTGTCCATCTTGCCGCTCCACGCTTGCTTTCTTTGGGAAATGTGTTATAATAATCTATCTTATTGCGTAAAATGTTACGCAAATGTTATAAAAACGACAAGCGAGGAACGCTTTATGAAGCTTTTGAGCATCGCGGTGCCCTGTTTCAACTCCCAGGACTACATGGAGCACTGCATTTCGACCCTGCTCTCCGGCGGAGAGGACGTTGAGATCCTGATCGTGAACGACGGCTCGAAGGACGCAACCGCCGAGATCGCGAACCGGCTCCAGTCCGAGCACCCGGGCATCATCCGCGCGATCCATCAGGAGAACGCCGGCCACGGCGGCGCGGTGGCGACGGGCATACTGAACGCGACGGGCCTTTATTTCAAGGTCGTGGACTCCGACGACTGGGTGGACGAGACGGCGCTTTTGAAGATCCTCGCGCTTTTGCGTGAGTTCTCCGAGATGGAGCGGCCGGTCGATCTTCTGGTCTCGAACTACATCTATGATAAGCCCTCCGAGAACAAGCAGCGCGTGATCCGCTACCGCGACGCGCTGCCGCGAAACAGGGTCCTCTCATGGAACGATGTCGGCAAGCTCAAGCCCTGGGAGACGATCCTGATGCACGCGATCATCTACCGGACCGAGATGCTGCGCGCGAGCGGCTTAAAGCTCCCGAAGCACACGTTCTATGTCGACAACCTCTACGCGACCGTGCCTCTTGCCTCCGTCGCCTCGCTCTACTACCTCGACGTCGACCTCTACCACTACTTCATCGGCCGCGAGGGGCAGAGCGTCCAGACCGAGACGATGATCCGCCGCATCGACCAGCAGATCCTCGTCAACCACATGGCGCTCGAGCAGGTGGATGTCGAACACATCGCAAACGCCCACCAGCAGGAGACGCTCCTCCACTACCACGAGGTTTTAACGGCCGTTACCGACATCATGCTCACCCTCGGCGGCACGAAGGAGCACGATGAAAAGCGCCGCGCGCTCTGGGACTGGATCAAAACCGCCCGGCCCTGGGAGTACAAAAAGCTGCGCCATTCGTTCTTCGGCCGCCTCACGCACGTGCCGAGCCGGGGCGCCAAGGCCGCGGCCTACCGCATCGCCAACCGCATCTTCAGCTTCAACTGATCGAAAAGGGGAGAAGACTCATGGCACGCTACGACTACCTGATCGTCGGCGCCGGGCTCTACGGCAGCGTCTTTGCCCACGAGGCGACGGCACGCGGCAAAAAGTGCCTTGTGATCGACCGCCGCGGCCACATCGCCGGCAACATCCACTGCGAGACGGTCGAGGGCATCCAGGTCCACCGCTACGGCGCGCACATCTTCCACACCTCCGACCGCGAGGTCTGGGACTACGTGAACCGCTTCTCGGAGTTCAACCACTATGTGAACTCCCCGATCGCGCTCTATCACGACGAGCTCTACAACCTGCCCTTCAATATGAACACGTTCTCCAAGCTCTGGGGCATCCGCACGCCGGCCGAGGCGAAGGCGAAGATCGCCGAACAGATCGCGGAGCTTAATATCGGCGAGCCCAAAAACCTTGAGGAGCAGGCGCTCAAGCTGGTCGGCCGCGACGTATATGAAAAACTGGTGCGCGGCTACACCGAAAAGCAGTGGGGCAGAAGCTGCACGGAGCTCCCGGCCTTCATCATCCGCCGCCTGCCGCTGCGCTTCACCTACGACAACAACTATTTTTCCGACCGCTTCCAGGGCATCCCGGACGCGGGCTACGACACGATCGTGCAGCAGCTGCTCGCGGGCAGCGAGGTGCTTTTGAACACGGACTATCGCGCCTACAACGCCGCGCATCCCGGCGTCGCCGAAAAGATCATCTTCACCGGCATGATCGACGAGTACTTTTCCTTCAGCCTCGGGCACCTGCAGTACCGCACGGTCCGCTTCGAGACCGAGGTGCTCGACACCGACAACTTCCAGGGCAACGCCGTCGTGAACTACACCGACCGCGAAACCCCCTTCACGCGCATCATCGAGCACAAGCATTTTGTCTTCGGCCAGCAGGAGAAGACCGTCATCTCGCGCGAGTACCCCTGCGAGTGGCGGCCGGGTCTTGAGCCCTATTACCCCGTGAACGATGAGAAGAACAACGCGCTGCTTGCAAAAT